>DASUFM010001043.1:0-7602 GCA_036274535.1 Blastocatellia bacterium | reverse complement strand
GAAAAGCTCAGGAAGTTCAGCGGCTGGTTGCAGGAACTCGAAGACAATCTCCCTTTCGATCCGAAATATCGCAATCCCAGGCTTGGCGCGGCGGCCCCGATCCGTGTCGTGGATCTAGTGTTCAGCAGCGGGGATGGAAATCACGACGTGCAGACCGCGGCCTTCAACTTGCCGAACGATGAACGAGTTGTGAAAGAAAAAGGCGCCAAACGCGTGATGCTGAAAAACACGCAGGAAGCGAAATTCAATCAGACGCTCATCCCCATTTCCAAAGTCGTGCTCGAAAGCGCGCAACAGTCAGAAGTAGATTTCGATTCGTTCTTCACACACATCCTCGCGCACGAACTCATGCACGGGCTCGGCCCGCACAGCATCAAATTAGGCGGCAAGACCACCACCGTGCGACAGCGACTCAAGGACTTGTATTCCGCGATCGAAGAGGCCAAAGCCGATATTACGGGGTTGTGGGCATTACAGTACCTGATTGACAAAGGCCTGGTTGACAAAAAAATGGAACGCACGATGTACACGACGTTCCTCGCCAGCGCTTTCCGATCCGTCCGTTTTGGCGTCACCGAAGCCCACGGCAGAGGAGTCGCATTGCAATTCAATTACCTGCTGGACGAGGGCGCGTTCAAGATCAACGACGCGAACGGCGCGTTCAGCGTTGATCCCACGAAGATCAAAGACGCCGTGCGCAAATTAACCGGGGAGTTGTTGACGATCGAAGCCGAAGGCTCGTATGAGAAAGCCAAAGCGATGCTGGATAAGTACGCGTTGATCCGGCCGGCGATGCGGAAAGCGCTCGAGAAATTGACGGACGTACCTGTTGATATTGAGCCGAACTTCCCGCTGCCGCGTTGATCACTAAGCAGGGCTTAAACGTCGCGTCGCGGCCTGATGAAACATGACAGGAATGGCCTCTCCTCGCGAACGGGATCGCCGCCCAGCCCGAATGAGCTTTCATCCCGAAGGCAACCTTCATTTTTTCTCTTGGCGGGAATCTGACGCTTGCGCGATTTTTTCCGCACACCAATCAATCTGCTTGTCTTTGGTTTGAAGCGCCATGCAATAATCAGCCTCTTCCTTGCTGATTCTGATTTGAATTCGCTGGGCGCCTTGCCGCGTGACAAATTGCAGGAAGTAGCGCAATTTTGGGTTGCGCTTTCCACCTTTCGATCCGCGAGCTGTAAAGATTTCGCAGGCGCCTTCCCTGCCTTCGATTTTCCAGATAGTCATTTTCGAAATCCCATACTACTCTTGCGACTTATCCGCGAATCAGGGCGCCGTTTTTGGCCGCGCGGCGGCGAGCGATCGGATAATTATAGTAGCCCTGAATCGTCCGCGCGTCATAGACAGATTAAACAATTTGATTTACAACTCAAGCGCATAATTCCGGAGGCAATCTTATGTTTGCAACACGATTTCTGTTGACCGCTTTGCTGGCCGCGCTCTGT
Source organism: Blastocatellia bacterium (assembly GCA_036274535.1). GTDB lineage: Bacteria > Acidobacteriota > Blastocatellia > RBC074 > RBC074 > JAJVID01. The sequence goes on along the minus strand of DASUFM010001043.1, from coordinate 6,145 downwards.
TTTCTGCCCGAGCCTGGTCAGGCTGATAAACAGGCGCTGGATGTGCGCGTGATGAGTTACAACATCCGCTATGGCACGGCCCAGGACGGCGAGAACCATTGGGATAAACGCAAGGAGTTTCTGATAGAGACGGTTAAGGCCTTCGATCCCGATCTGCTGGGGACACAGGAGACACTCGGGTTTCAGCGCGATTACCTGGCAGGGAAACTCTCCCGGTATGAAATCCTCGGGGTAGGCCGCGACGACGGCGGCGAAACTGGCGAAATGACGGCGCTCTATTTCAAACGCGATCGGTTCGAAAAACTCGACGGCGGGCATTTCTGGCTGAGCGAAACACCCGACAAACCCGGCAGCAAAAGCTGGGACGCCGCGCTGACGCGGATGGTGACCTGGGTCGAATTGCGCGATCGGCGTCAGCCGACTGCCAAACCACTGGTGTTTTTCAATACGCATTTCGATCATCGCGGAGAGCAGGCTCGCCTGGAATCCGCCCGGCTGTTGCGCCGCCGCATCGCTGAACGCGCCACTAAATGCCGCATCATCGTTACAGGAGATTTCAACACCGGCGAAGACAGTCCACCATATCGAGCCTTCTTTGGCGCGGAGGATAATCTTGTATCCCCACTGCGCGACACGTATCGTCTTCGGCATTCCGAGCGTAAAACCGATGAAGGGACTTTTTCCAGATTCAAAGCCGGCGCGGCGGGAGGTCCGCGTATTGACTGGATCGGCGTTTCGGCGGAATGGCAAGTACTGGATGCATTAATTGACCGCACTGAACGCGGGGGGCGCACACCATCGGATCATTTCGCTGTGACTGCGGTCCTGCGGCCGGTCAAGGCGGAAGAAATTGAAAGAAAATTTGAAAGATGAATCATTCGGCCAGATAATAGTCGTCAGAATGTCGTTCATACTTATTCCAAACTTAGGGCCGATTTTGCGCCAGCGGCGTGACGGCGAACAGATGGTCGCGCCCTCTTATGATTATGATGCCGTCGCTGATGGCCGGCGTCGCCATGAGCGGTTCGCCCATCGGGTTGGTTGTCAGCAGCTCGAATTTCGGGCCCGCCCGAATGACGTACAAATCGCCATCCTCGCTCGCGACAAAGATCTTGCCGTCGCCGGCGACGGGCGATGCGCTGAATGAACTGGGCAGCCGCGCTTGATAGATCAACTCTCCGGTCTCGAGTTTGTATGAGCTGAAAACTCCGTTGTCGGCGCATATATAAAGTTGATCGCCATAAGCGATGGGGGCCGGCGTATAGGCGCCGCCTTTCGGCGTTCGCCAGGCGAGATGCTGATTGATTTGCTGGCCGTCCCCTAAAGAGATATCGCCGTTTGCGCCTGGTTTAAACGCTATGATCGGCCGCCCCGGCGGCCAGCCGCCGGTGACGATTATCATGCCTTTAGCGAAGATCGGAACCTGTTGTTTGACCTCGGTATGGTTGTCGTCAAATCGCCACAGATCCTTGCCTGTCGCTGGATCATAACCGCGAATGAAATGGCCGCCGTTGACGACAAGTTCCGCGCGGCCGCCTGTTTCGTAAACGGCAGGCGTGCTCCAGGTAGTAACTTCGCCGCGATCAACTCGCCAGACCTCTTTCCCGTTTTTCAGATTCCACGCCGCGATAAACGACTGTTTATGGCCGTCGAACTGCACAATCACCATATCGCGATAAATAATCGGCGACGAACCAGGACCCCACTCAATTTCATGATGTCCGAACCATCCGGTGCTGAGGATTCCCAGATCCCGCTTCCAGATCAGCTTTCCCTTCATGTCATAGACGTACAGCCCTTCCGAGCCCATCAGCGCGGCGACATATTTCCCATCGGTCACGGGCGTCTGGTTGGCCTGCGACGCCTTGGGGTGCCGTTTCGACCGCGGGATTCCCTGGTGAGCGACTCGCTGCCATAGGATTTTGCCGCTCTGTTTTTCCACGCAATACAACCGCCAGGTCATCGGCGTCGCATCCGCCATCTGAGTGGTGTTTGAAGGTAAATACGGCGTCTTTGAATTCGGGTCGATCGCCGTCGTGAGGAAGATGAGATTTCCCCAGACGATCGGGCTGGAATGCGCGAGGCCCGGGATCGCGGTTTTCCATTGCAGATTGCTCCCGCGAACAGCGTCCCACTCGGTAGGCAGCGCGCGCCCATCGGCGACGCCGGACGCTTGCGGCCCTCGGAACATGGGCCACTCCTGAGCCTCGCCTGATGTAAACAATAATCCGGCCCAGAGCATTGCCAGGATCGTTATCCTGCGAAACATAATTTCTCCCTCCTTCATGGTCAGGGGCGGTTCTGCGCAAACCTTGCCCTCTCGACGTACTATCTACATTTTCCGCGTTCTTTTGTAGCAGGATTTGGCGTATGGGAGTTGGGAGTTGGCGAACGGGAGCGGGCGGCGGTTGAATCGTCATTCACCAAGGATGGATTGGATGTGTTCGCGGAAGCTACGCCCCGAGGTCAGCTGGCTGCCGTTCTGCAGGATGATCAGATATTCACCGTGAAAAAGGGGGCGGAGCTCTTTGATCTTCCGATGATTGACGATGCGAGATCTATGAATTCGCCGGAAAATGGCCGGATCGAGCTTCTTTTCCATCGCCGTCATCGTTTCGTGCAGCAGATAAGATCGGCCCTGCGCGTGGATGCGAACATAATTGTCTTCGGCTTCGATCCAATCGATGTCTCGCGTTTCGACAAAGATGATGCGCTCCTGAAGTTTCACGGTCAGGCGGTCGATCGGCCCGGGCTGCTCCAGTTTAGCCAGTAGAGCTTGAAGTTGCTCCCGGACCTGCGCCAGATCGCGATTGCGTAAATGCTCTCGCGCCCTTGCGACGGCTTTCTGAAATCGGATCGGATCGACGGGCTTGAGAAGGTAGTCGAGCGCATGGACGTCAAAGGCGTCGAGCGTATATTCATCATATGCGGTTATAAAAATCACGGCGGGCGCCTGATCGGGTTCGAGCTTCCGAAGCGCTTCAAATCCATTCATCTTCGGCATCTGGACGTCCAGAAACACCAGGTCCGGCTGCAGCCGCCGCAGCGAATCGAGCGCTTCGGCGCCGTTTCGACACTCGCCCGCGACCACGAAATCGACTTCGTTGTCCAGCAAACGGCGAATCCCCCGGCGCGCGACCGGTTCATCATCCACGATAAGGGCTTTGAAAAGAGTCTGTCCTTGTGACATAAGCGGCGCGATAAGGAATTGAGACGGCGATCAGACCGCCGCCGTCCTCTGCGTTTCCAACCTCAAATCGGCAATCGGAATTGTAAATCTGTTTCAGACGCGCCTGAGTGTTGGCGAGCCCCACGCCGGTCTCCGCGCCAGCGGTTTCAGCGGCGGGGAAGCCGGGTCCATTGTCTCGGATCTTGATTTCCAGAAAATCGTTTTCACGGCGCGCTGAAACATACACCACGCCCGGATCCGAGGATTGCGCAACCCCATGTTTGATGGCATTTTCAACCAGCGGCTGCAATAGCAGCGCTGGCGCCAATGCATCCAGCGTTTCCGGCTCGATTTGCATCTCTACCGAAAGCCGATCCTGAAACCGTGTCTGTTCTATTTCAAGATAACGATTGAGAAAGTCCAGTTCCTGTCGGAGCGGAATTTCCTGTTGTTCGGTTCTCACCGCAACGCGCAAGAGTTCGCTGAGCTGAATCAACAACCGGTTCGCCGCCTCTACGTCCTCGCGCATGAGGAAAGAAATCGTATTCAGCGTATTAAAGAGAAAATGCGGATGAATCTGCAGCCGAAGCGCGTCGAGTTGCGCCTGCCGCAGGCTCGACTCCAACTGTGAAGTCCGCAACTCGATTTCCGAAGCTTTTCGTTCGCGTTCTCGCTGCCGGCGATAATATTCCAGGATGTGACCGGCGCTGACGATCGCTCCATAAGTCACGATCTGCGGCAGCGCGCCGGTCGTAAAGATCAGTTGAAAACCTGACCAGATCTCCGGCGCGTTTATGTGGAATCCCTTCTGAACGGCCCCGACCAGCGTTTCCAGCGCGGAATAAACAATGGCCGTCAGAAGCCCGACCACAAAATGTAGCGAAAGGCGAGGAATCAGCGCGCCGCCCGTCACAGGGTATCGTCGCGATAAGCCGAGGATTGTCGGAGTCAACAGCGCCCAGAGAATAAAACAAATGATCGCCTCGCCGAAAAGCGCGGCGAGCGAGAGCCTTTTCCCCTGGAACAAGTCGCTGAAATAATGGCGGCTGCTGGAAATAAACCCGATCAAGACCCACACGATCAGGCTCAATCCAAAGGTTTTCCACCATCCAAAGCGGACGCCTTCATCCAGGATATTCTGTAATCGCAGATCCCAGCTCATATCTAAAACATCATAACAGATAAGAATTTAATGAGTTGTAGTAGAGAAAATAAATATGCCGGAAATCGGACAAAAACAGGAGACGGGTATGGGGGTTCCGGGAGAATTTTTGAGAAATGTTACTCTAAGCCGATCCAGATGCTAAGACGATTCGACGGCCCAGATCAGTACTGTGTCGCCGGCGTTGGTACGCGCGTTCGGGTCCGCGCCACCACGGACCGGCAGCTCAGCGATGTGCGGAGTGTCGGGTGAGCAGAGGCCCCGAAATGCACACCAATGCAGTTTGAGCAGTATCACCAGTCTACAGCGGTTTTCATATGGATAAATAGCCACAGAGGCACAGAGGCGCAGAGAGGGAAAAATTGCTGGACCGCCATGCAGCCTTTCTCCAGATCTTTCCCTCTCTTTCTTTCTCTGTGTCTCTGCGCCTCTCTGTGGCTAACCATCTTCATACATCTGAAAACCGGTATAATCTACGTAAATCCCGCCCTGACGGATTAGCGCCGCCGACTGATTCTTCGTTCGATTTATTTGGAACGTCCGTGACCGCGCAGATCGAGTCCCGCCGAAGCATATCCGCGATCTTTCCAATACTCGCTGAGGTGATCATACCTGCGGCTGTGCTCGCCCATGCCGTGAACGAGCGCGATTATTCCTTTGGGCTGATCAGGAAGATGTCTGATCCAGGAATACAAACTCAGCCCATCTGAGGTAACCAATTGTGTTTCGCAAATCATCGCTTATCACTTTCAATCCTGATTATCTCAATACGTCTTCCCCATACATGGCAATGATCCTTGCGCTGAGCGCGGAAAAAAGCTCCAGGTTCCCCCATTGCAATTATAGCCGGTCCACGGCCTGAATAATTGCAAGATGCTTCCTGACGCTTTCCGTGATGACCTGCTCCATTCCCACCGCTGAACCTCTTCCACAGGAAAAACTCAGCGTGTATTCCCGCTTCCCCGATATACGAAATTCGATTGAAAGGCTCGGCGGCATCCCCTCCATCCTGCGATCCGCCATCAATTCTATCATCGGCTCCAAAGGAAAACTCAGCGGCAGTCCCAGGATCAGTTCGAAACGGAGCATGCAAAACTCCAGCGAGCATTCAATCGTTCCGCGAATGAACCAGGCCGGACTATCCGGGCCGGCGGGCGGCAACAGAGGATCCGCCAGCAGAAAGACCAACTCGCGAGTCGCCACTGGATTTCGCTTGTCAACAATCTTCGAAAGAACGTTCTCTTCATCGTCAACGCAGATCTGGCTGCCCTGGGCTAGGAGAGGTCATGGAGACACTCACTTCTCCGCCGGAGGAACCGGCCTCTCAAGAAGAAGAATCTCCGACTCCCGCGCCGGCCCCTTCTGGGGGAACGCAATGAACACGGAGCGGATTTACTCTGCCCCAAGAGGAGGAGGCAGTATGGCCTCCCGCCGTGGGAAAGAAGAGACTGTTCATAAGGCACTTCGGCGGAAGATGTCCCGCTATGAACTGGGGGCCGAGACCCAGAAGGTCATTCTTGAGCGATTGGGTCTGGGCATATGGAGCACTTATAAACCGGGCGCCGGCGTAAGCGAATGTAAGGATGGGCCGTTCGGTTGCAGGGGGCCAGCAAGTGCGTGGGTCGCGACCGGTGTCAATGTGTAATTGCAGTCGGGCGAATGATAATGCGCCTTATGACCAGCTTTTATGAAGAGCATTCGGAAGTCATAAGGCGCGTTATCATCCGCCCCTTCCGATTCCTTTATTTTTCTCTCTTTGAATAGGCAAACTCCAGTTGACCAAATATCGCTACACGCTCGTCGTTAACCTTCAT
>DASUFM010001042.1:0-9303 GCA_036274535.1 Blastocatellia bacterium | reverse complement strand
GCCATGGGCCGATGGGACCATGCATTGAACGGCTGCGAAAGAACGCCTTGCCGTAAAATCTTAAATCAGATTCAACTTTCCGAAATCTTTCCCGAAATTGGCCCGAAATTGGGCACGACAGTTGCGGCCAAATATTATTTGAACATTATGCATGGAACATATTGGGAACATTTTCCACACGAGGCGGATATGGGCGTTCGGGGCGTCGGCGCCACGAAGGAGGAGGCGTTCGAGCAGGCCGCCGTCGCGCTGACGGCAGTGATCACCGATCCGGAAAGCGTCGCGCCGGTGGAAGAGATCGATGTCGAATGCGAGGCGCCGGACGATGAATTGATGCTCGCCGAATGGCTGAACGCGTTGATCTATCAGATGGCGACGCGCCGCATGCTTTTTGCGCGCTTCGAGGTTCGGTTTGACGATTCTCGTCTGGGCGGCAAGGCCTGGGGAGAATCTGTCGATGTCGGCAAACACAAACCGGCCGTAGAGGTCAAAGGCGCCACTTACACTCAACTGAAAGTCGCGCGCGCCGAAACCGGCGCGTGGATGGCGCAATGCGTGGTCGATGTGTAGCCATCAGATAGGACAGATGGGATCTATAGTCCTATTTGTCCTATCTGCCCTGTCTGTCCTATGGAGTTGTTATGGACATTTCACAATTCACACGTCATTCAGAGACAGAGTGGTTTATCAAAGCTTTCGGTAAAATGCGCGCGCCGGCCGTCATTTACGCCACCGAGAAACTGGTTCGCGACATGGATCAGAAGGTTTTCGAGCAAACGACGAATGTCGCCACGCTGCCCGGCATCGTCAAAGCGTCATACGCCATGCCCGACGCGCACTGGGGCTATGGTTTTCCCATAGGAGGCGTGGCCGCGTTCGATCCGGACGAAGGCGGGGTGGTGTCGGCGGGCGGAGTCGGCTTCGACGTCTCCTGCGGCGTCAGAACAATAACGACCGGTTTGACCGTGGAAGAGGTAGGGCCTGTGAAAGTTCAATTAGCCGACGCCCTGTTTCGCCATGTGCCGGCGGGCGTGGGCAGCAGGGGAAAAATCAAATTGAACGAGGCCGAGATGGACGAGATGCTTTCCGGCGGCGCCAGCTGGGCGGTAGGCCGCGGTTACGGGACGCCGCAGGACCTGGAGCGCATAGAGGAGCGCGGCCGTATGTCAGGCGCGCGCCCCAAAGCGGTCTCGGCGCGCGCCCGGGAACGGCAACGCGAGGAGATGGGAACGCTGGGCTCCGGCAATCATTACTGTGAGGTTCAGCTCGTGGCCGAGATCTACGACGCCGAGGCGGCTGCGGCTTTCGGCGTACGGCTGAACGACGTCGTGATCAGCGTCCATTGCGGCTCGCGCGGGCTGGGCCATCAGATAGGGACGGAGTTCCTGAAGAAGATGGCGATGAGCGCGTCCGGTTACGGCATTGAGCTGCCCGACCGCGAATTGGCCTGCGCGCCCATCAACTCCCCGATCGGCGAGGAATACCTGGGCGCGATGCGGGCCGCGATCAATTGCGCCCTGGCCAACCGCCAGATCATCACGCATCTGATCAGGCGGGCTTTCGCTGAAATTCTGCCCGAGGCCGATTTGAATCTGCTTTACGACGTTTCACACAACACCTGCAAAGTCGAAGAGCACGAAGTCGACGGCCACATGCGACGGCTCTTCGCGCACCGAAAAGGCGCGACGCGGGCCTTCGGTCCCGGCCATCCGGACCTGCCGGAAGTCTTCAAAAAAACGGGCCAGCCGGTGCTGATCGGCGGCACAATGGGCACGTCGTCTTACATACTGGCCGGAACCAGCGAGGGCGAAAAGCGTTCGTTCAGTTCTTCGTGCCACGGCGCGGGCCGCGCCATGAGCCGCCATCAGGCCCTGAAACAGTGGAAGGGCCGCGAAATGGTCGATTATCTGGCCGGCCGCGGAATCATCATCCGCAGCCCGTCGCTGCGCGGCGTGGCCGAAGAGGCGCCGGGCGCTTACAAAGACGTCGGCGAAGTAGTCGACGCGGCCGACAAGGCGGGACTCTCGCGCAAAGTCGCGCGGCTCGAACCGATGGTCTGCGTTAAGGGCTAGCCTCGCTTCTGGCCAAAGCGCGGGCTACGTGATAAGCTGGAGCCTCAGTAGAGAGGTGGTTGCGTTGGACGTTCATAACGCAAACGTAAAATTCTTCAGGCGTCGCAGGTTTCAAGTTTGCTTTCGAACATGTTCTTCGTTTCTTCGTGGTTGGCATCACAACGCTTTCCAATTTAAAGGGCGAGCCACAGCCGATCTTTCCGCAAACAACCCTTAAAAATCAGCGATTATTATGTCCAGTAAAAACAAGATCAGAGACAGAAGACAATCCTCTTACGGCCAGCCGGCGTCCGGCGGGCAAATGACTAACTGGTTTACCGACCACATTTCGCGCCGGAAGCTCGGCAAGGGCCTGGCGTGGGGCGCGGTGCTGGCGATGGCCGGAGTCACCGTCTACCAACTCGGTAGCGACAGCGATTCTGAGGTTTCCGCCGATTCGCTCGACCTGCAGAAAAAGGAAGGGTGGAACGTCGGTTCGACTGACAAGCTTCTCGCCTTCGAAAGAACGAGCCTGACCGACAGCCGCAACAACACCATACTCGGCGGCTACGATCAGAACTACCTGCTCCCGATCTATCAGCCGCGCGATTCGCGATGGCAGCCGTTCTTCGTGCCGACGTTGATTCAATCGCTCTCGCAGCAATCGCTCAAAGGTCAGATGCGTCTGGTCTTCACCCCCCAGATGCGCGAGACTTACGACCGCGCCGAGGCGTTGCGCAACTTGATCTCGCAATCCCCGAATCCGGACCAGACGCTGATAATTTCCGATCTGCCGGGGCCCGAATCGGTCGCGCTGGGCGCGGCGATGGCCGACACCACCCAGTTGGTTCCGGTCTTCGACAACTGGCCTCATCCTCTAGGCGTCGTTCACGCGCACGAGACGCTGGGGGCAATGGGCTATTACGCCAAAGAGATTGAGGAGAAACGCTCGAAGCTGAAAGAGAATGCGCCCGCGATTCTGCTGCTCGACAGCACGCGCCTGACCGCCTACACCAATCAGGATACGCAGTTCGACAACCGCTATCTGGCGAAGCTTCCGCCCGCCGATCAGCTCAAACAGCGCGGCGTCCAGCAGGTCATCTATCTGGTCAAGGACGAGACCCAGAAAGAAGAACTCGACGACATCAACGACGACCTGGTCGAGTGGCAGAAACAGGGGGTCAACGTGCGTATGCTGAGGCTGTCGGAGTTCAAACCTGTCGACGAGCCGGTTCAAGCGTCTGTGCCCGGAACGGCGACCTTGGCCGGGACGACGACGCCGACGACCACTACCACTGTACAACGTCATTATTACTATGGCGGATCACCCTGGGCCTCATGGTGGTTCTATAATCACTACGGATACGGCTATCCGCGCGAGGTAGTCATCTATCGCGAAGGCCGCAGCGTCCCGGTTCCACGACCGACCAGAGACCAGACATACAACCCTCCGACCTATCGTCCCGCGTCGCGTCCGACTATTTTCAGCGCGTCGCGCGTCGGCGGCGCTTCGGGCGTTGGCAAGACCAGGCCGAGCGGTTTCGGCCGCACCAGCGTGCGTATGTCCAGCGACGGGCATGTCACCGGCACGCGGATGGGCCGTTCAGGCTCTTACGGCCGCAGCGGCGGCGGATGGTTTGGAGGCTAAGCGCGGACGCGCATAAGGTTGATTGTATTCAACTTTGATTAGCGCACAATTCAAATAACTTATGATCGACCTTGCATTCTTTTTGCTGATGTCCGGCGGGACTTATGTGCTCGTGATGTTGATCTTCGCCGCCATTTTCGCCGGCGGACTGTTTCTGGCGCGGCGCGGCCCCGACGATAAACAGATAAACCAGAGGCGCAGGTCGTTTCTCGGCGGGCGCGGCTCGACCGACGATCACGCTCTGTTCTTCGGCCTGCAACTGGTCATTCAGATTTTCGGCAGCGACCAGTTGCGCTCGCGCCTTCACCACCTGATCACGTCTGAAGACGAAACTGACAGCGCCGCTGAAAAACGCCGCTTCATGAAATCGATCGCGTCGCTGATGATCGAAAACCAGTACGCCTGGGAATACGGATTCTGGGAATTTTCCTCCGACGCCGACGCCGCCATCAAATCGTTCAACCAGTGGCGCAACGAAATCGAAGCCTCTATGGCGACCGAATCCGAAGAGATGGGCGGCGAAGTCGACCGCCTGCACCGCTTCTCCGATCAGAAAGAGTATTTGATAGTTTCGATGCTCCTCCTGATTGACAACAGCGAGGCCCCGGTCTCTGACGACGTCGGCGATTACCGATTCCGTCCCACCTACTCGCAACTTGCGGCGCCCTTCTACCAGATGTGCGAAAATTTCGAAGAGTCCGAATACTGGCGCCCGCAGACATTCGAGAGACTGCTCGATGGGATACGCGCCCTGGACCCGCGCGTGATCGAACGCGATGGAATATACGTCTATCCGGGAAGCGCGCAGGACGGGATCTCGTCCATGGACCTGCTGGGCGACGAAGGATGGAAGTATCTGACCGACCATTCATTACGGTAATCAGTACCGCGAGCGGTAGCGAGCGAGCGCCACAATAAAAGGCCGCTCGCGGCGCTGACTGCTAACTCCTTAGCAAATCCGCCGGATTCAGTTCCGCCGCGCGGCGCGCCGGCAGATAACACGCCAACAATGACGCGCAGAGAAGAATGAGCGCGACCGCGACCAACGCGAATGGATCTGTCGGTTCGACGGTGAACAGCAGACTGCGCAGGAATGTCGCGAGTGTCACGGCGGAGAACAATCCCACGAAGGCGCCGATAAACACGGGACGCAAGCCTCGCGCGAAGACCCAGCGCATCACGGCGAGCGGTGAAGCGCCCAGCGCCATTCGAAGTCCGATCTCACGCGTGCGATTGGCCACAGAGAGGCTGACAACGCCATAGACGCCGATCACGCCCAGCGACAGCGCCACAACGGCGAACGCCGAAATCAACGTCATCTCAAAACGCCTTTGCGCGATGGACGCCGATACGATTTCCTTCATTGTACGCATGAATATGATTGGCAGATTCGGCGCCAGTTTCCTGACTTCCGAACGTATGGCCGAAGACAAAGCGGCCGGCTCCCCCGATGTCCGCGCCAACACAGTCATATTGCCAACGGGGCGCTGCCGCCAGGGCCTGTAGAGTTGAGGCGTCATTTCGCGTTCCGCTGAACCATGCCGTACATCTTCGACGACTCCAACAATGACAGTCAACGGCCCGGTCACGTCGCCTTCGCGGATGGCGCGCCCGACAACGCCGTTCAGCGGGTCATTTGGCCAAAGCCGTTTTGCAAGAGACTCGCTGATCACCGCAACCGGAGTCTCATCCTGCTCGGTGAAAAAACGACCGGCCTTCAAAGCGGTCATGCTTGCGGCAAAGTACCCGGAAGTCGCGCTCCTTTGCCCTGCCAGCGGCCGCTGCATCACAACGCTCTGTATATCGGTGTCAGTCTGGTAAAAGATTGTCTGGCTTCCGGAGACCCCCATCGCAGGCAGATCGCTGACGGCGCCAACCGCGTCGACGCCGGGGAGAGCGCGAATGTTTTCTGTCAGTAGCTGAATGAACGCAACCCGCTGCTCGGAAGTTGAGTAGCTCCGCCCGGGAAGGCTCAGGTCTAAAGCCAGCGTTCTTTCCACATCATAGCCGCGGTCAACATTCGACAGTCGCACGAAGCTGTGAAGTAATAGCCCGGCGGAGGTCAGTAACGCTGTTCCGAGCGCGATCTGTACCGATACCATGGCGAATTGAAACCTTGCCGCGCTACGCCCTGATACGCTCGCGCCCCCTTCCTTCAGGACCTGCGCCGCATCCGCCCGCGACGCTCTCCAGGCTGGAACCGCTCCGCAGACAATGCCGGTCAGCAGGGCGACAGTAATCGCAAACAGCAGGACCGGCAGGTTCAAAGGCGAACCGCCAAGCAGTTTCTCCGCTGCGGGATCATATCCGGCCAGCAATCCAGCCGTTGAATACGCGGCTGCGACCCCTCCCAAACCGCCCGCCAGCGACAGCGTCGTGACTTCCGTCAACGCTTGAGCCAGTATCCGAACGCGCCCGGCGCCGAGCGCGGTTCGAATTGAAAACTCGCCGGCCCGAGCGGCGAACCTCGCAAGCAGCAGATTCGCCAGAGTCACACATGCGGTCAGCAGCAGTACTGCGGACGCGGCGAAAACCAGTAATAGCCGAAGCCGAAACTTTCCGGAATAAACCTCACGAATGGGCGTAAGCCTCGGCAGAATTGAGATCTTCGATTCCGGCGCCACCCTGCGTACGTATTCTTGATAAAACGATTCAAGGCGCCGCCGTCCCTGTTCGGCGCTTTCATTGACCTTGAGCCGCAGCAGAAGCCCGGTGTTAAAGTCCTCTCCTTCAAGTTCGGCCTGTGTCGGCGCGATGGGTTTCCAAATATCAATTCGTGGGCTGAAAAGAAGCGTGCTGTGAAGTTGAGTTCCGGTCGGAACCAGCATAGACGGGGCGGCGATTCCCACTACCACATGATCCTGGCCATTCAATTCAATGGTTCGTCCGACCATGTTTGGATCGGCCGCGTATCGCCGTCTCCACAAGGCGTCGCTGATTACGACCACTCTGTCCGCGCCAGGCGTTTCCTCCGCCGGGGCAAATCCACGGCCAAGCGCCGTTGGGACTCCGAGAAAATCAAAGAAGTTCACAGAGACACGCGCGCCTCCGACTCTCTCCGGCTCGCCGTTCCCAGTCAAATTCCATCCGGCCGTTTGCAAAGCGGCGACCGCCGAAAACTCAGTGTCCGCCCTACGCCATTCCAGGTAATCCTGTATGCGTCCGGCAAGGCTCAGACCACGTTCCGGCATGACAACCTCTACGGCGTAGATCCGTTCGGCTTCTGGATACGGAAGAGGCTTCAACAAGGTGGCGTAAACAACGCTGAATACGGCGGTGTTGGCGCCCACGCCCAGCGCCAGCGTGAGCGCGGCCGCGATCGTGAAACCTGGCGTTTTGAGCAGCATACGCCCGCCATAACGCAGGTCCTGCCAGAACTCTTCAAGGCGCCTGAACCTTGCGATATCCCGATAAGCTTCTTTAGTCCGCTCCACTCCACCGAAACTCAGCTGAGCCATGCGCCGCGCTTCTTCTTCGCTCATTCCGCGGCGAATGTTCTCCGCCGTCTCCATTTCCAGATGAAACTGCAGTTCGCGATCCATCTCGCGCTCGGCATTCCGTCGCCGCAAGCTCATGCGTAGACTATGAAACAGTTTGCGAAGCATAAGTGTGTTCCTCCATCGATTGGACTATTGTGATCCGCGCTACTCCTGGCGGAGGACGGTCATTGGGTCTACTCGGCTCGCGCGACGGGCCGGGACGAAGCTCGCCAGCAGAGCGGCGACGACCAGTACGGAAATCATGACGGCCAGTGTCAATGGCTCAGTGGGCTGAGTTCCTGGCACAAGGCGCCACAATAAACGACCCGCCGCCAGGGCTGCAGCGGCGCCCACAACAGCGCCAACGAAAATCATTCCAAGGCTCTGCCGGAGCACGAGAAGCATGCAATCGCGAGCGCTGGCTCCGAACGCCATGCGCACGCCGATTTCGGGAACGCGCTGGCTGGTCAGATACGCCAGCACGCCATAAATGCCGACGCACGCGAGCAGCAAAGCCAGGCCGGCGAACATGCCGAACAACAGGAAAAGGGAGCGTTGCTGGGCGAGCGAATCTCTCAGGAGCTGCTCCATGGTATTAACTTCATAGAGAGCTTGATCGCCGGAGGCTCCGCGCAGTTCACGCCGCAATGGTTCGACCAGGTTCAACGGCGCGACGTTTGTCCGGACGGCAATCGACATGAGTTCGGACCAACGACGCACCAACGGGTCCGGCAACTGGGCGAAAGGATAATAAAACTGCGCGCGCACCTGGGATTGATCGTCATTGGCGAGCCCCCAATGCCGAACATGCCCCACTACGCCCACTACCTGTAAGGGGTCTGAGCCCATATCCGGAATCCAGATTTGCCTCCCGACAGCCTCCATTCCGCCGAAAGCCTGTTTCGCCAAAACGTCATCAATCACTACGACAGGCTGACTGCCCATGCGATCCTGATCGTTGAAGAATCGGCCCTGGAGCAACCGCATGCCCATGACATTCAGATAATCCGGCGTCACGCTCGTCGCCAACGCAATTGGCAACTCGTTGTATGGCGGCAAAGCCGATGTGGGCCAGTAGCCGAGCTGGTTATTACCTTCGCGCATTGGGACGGTATCGACCAGCGCAACGGACTGGACTCCGGGAATGCTCCGCGCCCGATCCAGGACGTCCTGCCAGGCCGCGCGCGTCTGCCCAGGGTTTGAGAGCGTCCCGGGTGAAAGCGCCATCCGAGTGATAAGCGCGTTGCGGACGTTAACGCCCGGGTCTAGAGATGATAGCCGCAGAAGTGTACGCGCGAGCATCCCGGCGGAAACCAACAGCACCGCCGCCAGGGCAATCTCTGAGATGACGAAACCGCTGTGCAGGCGGCGCGAGTTTCCCGCGACTGTCCGCGCCCCGGCGCGGAGCGTCTGTTCCAGATTGCGCGCCGGAGCGCGCAGCGCCGGCGCCAGCCCGAAGAGAAAACCGCTCAACAGTGAGACGGCGAGCGCAAACGTCAGTACACGCCAATCCAGATGAATCTCCTCAGCCCGCGGCAAACCGCCCGGCCAGAACACTACCAACGGGCGGATGCTATTTGCCGCAAACAAGACGCCGAGCGCGCCGCCGGAAAGCCCCAACACGGCGCTCTCGGTCAGACATTGGCGCGCCAGGCGGCCCCGGCCCGCCCCGAGCGCCGCGCGTATGGCCATCTCACGCTCGCGCGAGACTGCGCGGGCCAGCAGCAAACTGGCCACATTTACGCACGCGATCAGCAACACCATGCTGACCGCGCCCATGAGCAGCCATAGAGTGGACCGGGCATCGCCGACATCCGGACGAAGCGGCTCGGTTATAAAGCTGCGGCCCGAATTGGATTCCGGATACTGTTCGGCGAGATGACGGCCGATCAGCGCCAGATCCGCCCGCGCCTCGTCCGCCGTCGCTCCGGGCCGGAGACGCGCCAAAACCTGAATGCCGGGATGCGCCCTGCGATTCTGCATTCTAGGATCAGTGTTTTGACCGAGCAGGGTGAAGACGTCCGCGGCGCCGTATAGCCATAAGCCCGCGGGGGCGACGCCGACAACGGTATAGGGCTTTCCATCAAAAACAAGCTGCTGACCGATCGCCGCCGTGCTCCCGCCA
>DASUFM010001041.1:0-4225 GCA_036274535.1 Blastocatellia bacterium | reverse complement strand
AGCGCCGATCTCACGATGGACAAAGTCTCGTTAAACCGTTAATTGCGTGGCGAACCAATTCCCAGTTACAAAGGCCAAAATGGCCCGCTCGCTCTCGCCTAAAGCGATCCCGAACGATATTATGGCGTCTGAATTCTAAAGCGATCCGTCGCATCGACAAGCGCGTCGGTGATGCCGGGTTCGGTGACTGAATGGCCGGCGTCGGGGACGACTATAAACTCAGCCTCGGGCCAGGCGCGATGCAGCGCCCACGCGCTCATCATCGGGCAGACTATGTCGTATCGTCCCTGAACGATCACGGCGGGGATGTGGCGAATCCTGTCTATGTTTTCGAGCAGGTAATTTTCGGTCTCGAAGAACGCATTGTTCGTGAAGTAATGCGCTTCGATGCGCGCAAGCGCGATGGCTTTGTTCGGCCCGCTGAAATCGTCGATCAGACTCTGATCGGGTATCAGTTTCAATGCGCTTCCCTCCCAGACGCTCCAGGCCCGCGCGGCTTCCAAACGAACGGATTCATCGACGCTCGTGAGCCGCCGGTAATAGGCTTCCAGCATATTGCCGCGCTCGGCTTCCGGGACGACATTCTCGTATTGCTCCCACACGTCAGGGAAAATCGCGTTCGCGCCTTCCTGGTAGAACCAGTCAATCTCTTTCGGGCGACACAGAAAGATCCCGCGCAGCACGAGCGAGCTGACGCGATCGGGATGAGTCTGGGCGTAAGCCAGAGCGAGCGTGCTTCCCCACGAACCGCCGAAGACCATCCATTTTTCAATTCCCAGACGCTCACGCAACCGCTCGATGTCCGAGACCAGATGCCAGGTCGTGTTCTCTTCCAGGGAAGCATGCGGAACGCTATTGCCCGCTCCTCGTTGATCGAAGAGTACAATACGATAAGCGTCCGGGTCGAAAAAGCAGCGATAGGCAGGGGTTAATCCGGCGCCGGGGCCGCCGTGAAGGAAAACGACAGGCTGACCGTTCGGATTGCCGCATTGCTCGTAATAAATCTCATGGATTTCAGATACTTTCAGCATCCCATGGTGATAAGGCTCTATCGGATCGTAAAGAGTTTTCATCGATTCACCTGTAGTTGGTTGTCAGTTTCCATTCACCCTAAAAAAACACCCGCTGAATGAACCAGTAACTTCCCGCCAGGATCACAACCACCGAACCGGCGATCGCGACTCGCTGTCCCCAGGTCTGGTTGCGATTGCGCAGGACGGTGAGCATAGAGGCCACAACCGCGACGATGCAAACCTGCCCTATCTCCACGCCGAAATTGAAGGAGAAGAGCGACCAGCCCAGCGCCTGGCGCGGCAATCCGAATTCCCTGAGCACGCCCGCGAATCCGAAACCGTGTATGAGACCGAAGAAGAACGCTATCCAGGCGCGCACGTCCCATTCACTTTTGCCGACCATCAGATTGTCTACGCCGACGTAAACAATGCTCAGAGCAATGGCCGGCTCGATCAGACGCGCCGGAGGATTGACCCAGCCCAGCGCGGCCAGCGACAGAGTAACGCTGTGGGCGACGGTGAAAGCAGTGATGATGGTCAGCAGCCGCCTCAGCGTTCCTCCCAGCAGCAGCAGGCCCACGATGAAGAGGATATGATCAGGCCCGATGAAGATGTGCCAGATTCCTGACAGGAGGAACTTTTTCACGACGGCCAGAACGCCCTGCCGCCCGCCGGTGAAGTATTCGAAGTTCGGATGGTCGTTGCTGAATATCTCCTGATGGGTGAGCGCCCCATCTTCATAAATGTTCAGGAAAGTCTGATGCTGCGGGTCGTAGGGAAAGAGAGCGCACTGGATATTGATCAAGCCCGGCGCCGCATTCGTGTGAAAGCGCAGATTCAACGCTATCGCCTCTCGATCCGGCAAAGGCTCGACGCTCAGCAGTTCCGGATCGAGCGACTGGCCGTCAACACTCAGCAGCAGCCGCGACCGCAAGAGGCTAAGAATATCTCCTCGCCTCGATTCCGCCATCGACGGCGCGAGCAGCCTCGCGGCAGGTTCCACATTCAAATCGTGCGCCAGGTCTATGACGTGAACCGTGAGCAAGCCTTCCAATTGCCCCTGTTGCCCCTGTTGCCCCTGGCTCAGGCGCAAATCGAGATAGCTGAACGGCGTCGGATGAGCGAGAACCGGCGGCGACAGCCATACGGAAGCCATGATCAGCAGCGTCGCGCAAATCAGATCCAATTTACTCACGACTTTAAACACTTACGAAAAACCATTGAGGTGTTATCGTCTTTCATTTTCCATATGACATTTTACATTTGTCATTTGACGTTACCGATATCTGCGAGGTTCCGGCAATGTCAAATGACGAATGTCATATGGAAAATGGAAAACAGGCGCGTCGGAATCTCCGGGCGCCTTCTCACTTCAGCTCAGAGTAAATCGCTGTGACATTGGCCTTCAGGCTGTTCAGACCGTAGCCCTTGTATCTGTCGGGAAGCTTGATATCCGCAACCGCCTTGTCAATGTCCTTGCCGTCCTTTTTGGCCTGCTCGGCGGCCGCCACCAGGTCACGAAGGAATTCGCCGAATTCCTTGAAAGTGTTCCAGTCGGTCACGGCGCTATGGCCGGGGATGACGGTCTCGACGCCCTTGATACCGGCCGCGGCCTTCGCCAAAGTCTTTGGATATTCGACTCCGCTGCCGCCGTTGTTCGTATCCATAAATGGGGTCCCCTTCGCGGCGAACAGATCGCCGGTATGCATGACCTTCAACGCGGGGAAAACCACGAAGCTGTCGCCGTTGGTGTGGCCGCGTCCAAAATAATACAGATCGATTTTATCAGCGCCACTCAACAGGCTGAGCTTGTCCTTGTAGGTCTTTCCCGGCAAAAACTTCTTGCCTTCCTCAGACTGGAACGCGGGCATCTTCTCCATGTTCGCCTTTGTGTTTTCGTGAGCGACGAATTCCACGGCGCCCGTGAAGGCGTTGTTGCTGCCTGTGTGATCGAAATGCGTATGCGTGTTGATGACCATGATCACGGGTTTGGACGTGACCGATTTGATCTTTTCAAGGATGTCCGGGCCGTTGTTTGGAGTTTTAGTATCCACGACGACGACGCCTTTTTCCGTGATGAACACCGCGGTGTTTCCGCCGCGGTTGGCGATCACGTACAGGTTGTCTTTGACTTTCTGAATATCCAGCGGCGGCGGCGGGTTCTGTTGCTGTGGTTTAGCGGCCATCAGGGAAATCGCTCCGGCGAGCAGAAGCCCTGACAGTACTGCAAGTCTTTTCATAATGAGCCTCCAGTGATGATATAGGTACGGTTCTCTGAGCGGGGATCATATATTCCGATCCCGCTGTACACAAGAACAATGGGTGATAAACTTTGGCCCTGATCTATTGGAGGCGCTGTCATGTCAATTAATGTCGAGAAGAATGGGCCTGTTACGACCGTCATACTTAGCCGCCCCGAAGTCCGCAACGCCGTTGACCGCGAGACCGCTGACGCTCTCACCCGGGCATTCCGGGAATTCGAAGCCGACGATTCCGCCCTCGCAGGCGTGCTTTATGGCGATAACGGGACGTTTTGCGCCGGCGCCGATCTGAAAGCCATTGCAAAGGGCCGCGGCAATCGGATCGATCCTGAAGGTGACGGGCCTATGGGGCCTTCTCGCCTGCTTTTGAGCAAGCCGGTGATCGCGGCGATTTCCGGTTACGCGGTCGCGGGCGGGTTGGAACTCGCGCTCTGGTGCGACCTGCGCGTCGCTGAAGATGACGCGGTGATGGGGATCTTCTGCCGGCGCTGGGGCGTGCCGTTGATTGACGGCGGCACGGTTCGATTGCCGCGATTGATCGGCCTCGGCCGCGCTTTGGATCTGATCCTGACCGGCAGACCCGTTGGCGCGCGCGAGGCTTTGCAAATGGGCCTGGTCAATCGCGTCGTGGCGAAAGGCGCGGCGCGAGAAGAAGCCGAAAGGCTCGCGCGAGAGATCGCCGCCTTCCCGCAAATCTGCATGCGCGAAGATCGCATGTCGGCTTACGAGCAATTCGACCTGAGCCTGACCGACGCCATTCGAAACGAGTTCAATCATGGCTTAAACTCACTGCAAGCCGGAGCGCAGGAAGGCGCGGCGCGATTCGCGCGCGGCGAAGGGAGACATGGATCATTCGACGATCAATGAAAAACTGTTTGTAGTTCCGCCTTCAGGCGGTAGCGGCCTCATGTACTTGAAGAGTATGCAAATTAAAGTTGAATGAAATCAACT
>DASUFM010001040.1:0-4914 GCA_036274535.1 Blastocatellia bacterium | reverse complement strand
AAATTGCCGCGGATGCAGGCCTCGCCCATCCCTACGTAAACGACGTTCGGATCGGACAGACTGACTTCGATCGCGCCCACCGTGCCAGTGCCGAACGGCTGTCCGTCGGAAACAGGCGCCCACGATACGCCGCCGTCGGTCGTCTTGAAAACGCCGCCGCCCGTGCCTCCGAAGTAATAAACCATCGGCTGTGACGCCACGCCGGCTACCGCCACCGAACGCCCGCCGCGAAATGGGCCGATGTTGCGCCATCGCAATCCGCCGAGCGGATTCGATTGGGACGCCTGTTGCGCATGCGATGAATTGGAATTTGCGATGATCGCCGCGCCGGACGCCAGCAGCGCCAGAAACGCGATCAATATCGGTCGCCGAGAGGAGCGAATGTGTGTCTTCATAGTGTGAGCCTCGCTTGTGGAATTTATCCACGAAGACACAGGTAGGTTCACTAAGCGAAGAAAAACGAAGGCCAATCGTGAAACTGCGTGTCTTCGCGGACTCGGTTTTTTCAGGAAATACTCCAGACGGTAGAATAATAGCCCGAAGTTGCAGAAAACAGATATCCCGACCGTAAAGGCCGCAAAGGCTCGCAGAGAAAGATCAGGAATTGGCCCTCTCTGCGTCCCTCAGCGCCCTCTGCCGCTGAATATCCTAATTTTGGCCGTCCTGATTTAAGCGGCCTGAGACCGCGCCGGGGCCAGGCTCAGTTCTGCGAGGACGTGTTCGGGAATCGGCAATCGTTCGAGCGCGCGCGGCTCCACTTTGATTGCGCCGGCGCCGTATGACTTGCCGACGAGCGCCAGGTTTTTGACAGTGTCAGGATGTTTCAGCGCCTGCCAGAGCCTGTCAATGGAATCGGCGTCTTCGCGATGAGGGTAGACGCACAGGAAACTCGTGAGCGGCATGACTCCCGCCAGATTGCGAATGAATCTCGCATTGCGCCGGCCCAGGTAGGCGAACAGGAACGGCGGGGCTTTCCGTATTTCCATTTTGTACCAGGGCCTCCGCGTCGCTATCAAAGGCCGTTTATAAAGCTCCGCGTCGCGGCCCTCTCGCAAATAATCGCGCGCCGCCCCGGGAAAATCATCAAACTCTCTGCCGTCCGGGGCGAAGAGCAACGTGGGCCTGCCTGCGGCTTCGAGGCGCCGCATCGTTTCCTCAGTGATCTCTTCCGTTGTCGCGTCGCGCGTGCGGCCGACGGCGGGCAGCAGCATCTCGATGGGAATCTTCAATTCGTCCGCCCGCCGGCGCGTGAGAAAGAAGAAATCATTCGCTCCGGTGGCGATGCCGCGCATTACACGCGCATAAGCCGCCAGTGGGATTCCCAGGTTTGATCGTTCGAAGGGCGCACGCGACAAACCGGAATCCAGTCCCTCCTGCAAGTCACGACGATGGATCGTGAGGTCGTCCGTCGAACCAGGATCGAAGCCCGCATCGATCCACTCCCTCAGCCCTTCGCTTCCCGCGCGATGGCATTGCGCCCAGATGAAACTGGCTTCCGGCCGGACGTTGCGAATCAGGAGAATAATCGGATTGGTGTCCACGTTCGGAAACGGGGAGGCCGCCGGCGCGAAAGTGATGACAGCGTCTAATTGATAGGCGCTGGTGATCCATCGCCAGAGGGTTTGCGCGAAGACGCCTTCGCAGATGTCGGCGGGCACGATGAACGCCAGCCTCCCTCCGTCAGAAAGCAGTTGCAGCGCGCGCAGCAGAAAATAGACGTGCAACCCCGCCCGCCCGTCCAATTCCTTGCCGATCAACTCGGCGCCGAACGCGCGCAATGATTCTTTGATTGACGGCGCCAGACGATGATGGCGAATGTATGGAGGGTTGGCGACGATCGCGGGGAAGCGCCGGTCCGGCGGCCGCAGGACGAAATCGCCTATTGTGACCTGATCGAGATCGCGCGCCGACAGCCCATTGCTTTCAGCCTGTCGCAGGGCGCCTCGATCCAATTCGGCGCCGAAGAGATTTATCCGGCGGCGTTTTTTTTCGGCTGCTTTTTTCGCGGCGATAAAGAAGGCGCCGGCTCCGACCGCCGGATCGAAGACGCTTTCGGCTCCGCCCGCCAGGCAATACGCGATCATCGCCTCGGCCACCCATTGCGGCGTCCAGAATTGCCCTTTCTCGCGCAGCGCCTCGCGAGCAGTCCAGGTTGACGGGAGTTTTTGTGACCGCGCTTGTCGCGCCATATGTAGGCCTGAAGCTTAGAGAAGATGATGAATGGAAACGCAAAAAGCGCATAAGAAGAAACACAAAAAGCACAACCCATCAAACATATGGCTTTGTGCTTTTTGTGTTGGTTTTGCGCTTTTGTGTTTCACCGGCCTGAATTTGATACCACTCTCCCAGCGCTATAGGGACTCTCCTCAGGCGCCGATATATTCAAGCTTCAGGTCTCCGTCCTTCGCGTCCACCACGACCTGGCCGCCACCCTGCAAACTGCCGAAGAGGATCTCGTTGGCCAGCGGTTCTTTGATCTTCGACTGGATCAACCGCCCCATCGGGCGGGCGCCGTTCAATTTGTCGAAGCCCTTCTCGGCGAGCCAGGCGCGGCCGGTTTCGGTCAGTTCGAGGGTGACGTTTTTGTCGGCCAGTTGATCGCGCAACTCGTTGATGAATTTTTCGACCACGCGTCTGATGCTTTCGTGGCTCAGCGCCTCGAAGGCGATCCAGGCGTCGAGGCGGTTGCGGAATTCGGGGCTGAAAGTGCGTTCGATGGCGCCTTGCGCTTTGCTGCCGGTGCCGCCGATGCCTCCCGATTCGATCTGTTTGAATCCGAGCTTTTTGCCGCTCAATTCGCGCGCGCCGGCGTTGGTGGTCATGATCATTATCGCGTTGCGAAAATCGGCCTTCTTGCCGTTGTTGTCCGTGAGCGTGGCGTGATCCATCACCTGAAGAAGAATGTTGAACAGGTCGGGATGGGCCTTCTCGATTTCGTCGAGCACCAGCACGGCGTACGGCGTTTTGCGTATGGCGTCGGTCAACAGTCCTCCCTGATCGAAGCCGACGTAGCCCGGAGGCGCGCCGATCAAACGCGATACGGTGTGCTTTTCCATGTACTCGCTCATGTCGAAGCGCAGGAACTCGACGCCCAGGGAGCGCGCGAGTTGTTTCGCCAGTTCGGTTTTGCCGACGCCTGTCGGGCCTGAAAAGAGGAAAGACCCGATGGGCTTGTCTGGATTGGCCAGGCCCGAACGCGAGAGTTTGATCGCGTTGACCAGTTGGTTGATGGCGTGGTCCTGGCCGTAGATCACGGCCTTCAGCTCAGTGTCGAGGTTTTGCAGTTTCTCCTTGTCCGACGCCGAGACGGTCTTCGGCGGGATCTTGGCCATCTTTGCGACCACGAGTTCCACTTCTGTTTCGGCGATCACCTCCGGCCGCTCTTCGACCGGTTTGAGCTTGGTGGCCGCGCCGACCTCGTCAATCACGTCGATCGCCTTGTCGGGCAGATAGCGGTCGTTGATGTATTTTGCCGAAAGCTCGGCGGCGGCGCGAACGGCCTCGTCGCTGTATTTCACGCTGTGATGCTTTTCATAGTAACTCTTCAGGCCATGCAGGATCTGGATCGTGTCGCCGACCGAAGGCTGCGAAATCTCTATGATCTGGAATCGCCTGGCCAGCGCCCGGTCGCGCTCGAACGACGCCTTGTACTCGCTGTGTGTGGTCGAGCCGATGCATCGCAATTCTCCCGAAGCCAGCGCCGGTTTCAGAATGTTCGAAGCGTCCATTGAGCCGCCCGAGACCGCGCCCGCGCCGACGATGGTATGGATTTCGTCGATGAAGAGAATCACGCCGGGCTTTTTCTTTAATTCGGCGAGGAGGGCTTTCAGCCGCATCTCGAATTCGCCGCGGTAGCGCGTGCCGGCGAGCAGCGAGCCCATGTCGAGCGCGTAGACTTCGGCGCCTTTCAGGACGTCCGGGACCTCGTCCTGAAAAATCTTCAGAGCCAGTCCCTCGGCGATGGCGGTCTTGCCGACGCCGGGGTCGCCGACGTAGAGCGGATTGTTTTTGCGGCGGCGGCAGAGAACCTGAATCGTGCGTTCCAACTCGGAGGCGCGCCCGATCAGTGGATCTATCCCGCCTTCGGAGGCGCGCTCGATCAGGTTGGAGGCGAAGGCCTTCAGCGGGTCGCGCATCGCCCGCGCGGTCGATTCGTCGTCCTCCTCATCGCCGAGGGGCAGAGGCTCGCCGAATTCGTCCACCTTCGAGATCCCGTGCGAGATGTAATTGAGGATGTCGAGCTTGGTAATACCCTGTTTTTCGAGCAGGTATTTGGCATGCGAATGGCTCTCTCCGAAGAGCGCCGCGAGGATGTTGCCGCCGTCGACCTTTTCCTGAGATGAAGCCTCCGCCTGCTCCATCGCCCGGTTGAGCACGCGCTCGAAAGCCGCCGTTTGTTCCGGGTAGCGGTCGACGCCGCGCGGCAGCGGCTGGATGCTGTCCTTGAAAAAATCTTCGAGGTCGCGCCGGAGCAGGTCGAGGTCGCCGCCGCAGTTGTAGATCACGTCCCTGGCCACCTTGTCCACCAGCAGCGCGAAGAGCAGGTGCTCGAGCGTCAGAAATTCGTGGCGGCGTTTGATCGCTTCGTCGGCGGCCAGTTCCAATGTGGCTTGTAATTCTTTGGTAATCATTATTCCTCTTCCATAGTGCAAAGTAACGGGTATTCAAATTCGCGCGCCAGTTGCGTGACCTTCGCTATCTTGGTTTCCGCGATCTCGCGGGGATAGACGCCCGCGACGCCGACGCCCTGGTTGTGAACCTGGAGCATAATGCGGATCGCGCTGATCTCGGAATGATGGAAAACATCCACCAGCACGAAGACGACGAATTCCATCGTCGTGTAATTATCATTGTGAAGCAGCACCTTGTAGAGCGGAGGCTTCTTGAGCTTCCGCCTGGTTTCGGGTTTTACCG
>DASUFM010001039.1:0-11859 GCA_036274535.1 Blastocatellia bacterium | reverse complement strand
CAAAATCTGGATTCCCGGCATATTCCATCCGGCGGGAAGGGCTTTCGCGCTTTGGCGGGGTTGGTAGGATATCCAAACGCCGAGGGCCTGAGCCATATTATCCGGCGCGCAATGAGCGGGCGAGGCGGGAAAATATGAAAGTTATTCACGTCCCTTTCTGCTTTTACCCCGACCCGAGCGGGGGAACGGAAGTTTATGTTAAATCGCTGGCCAGTCGCCAACAGCAATACGGCGCGAATGTAGTCATCGCCGCGCCGGGCAAAGAGACGTCGAGTTACGAACATTCCGGCCTTCCCGTGCGACGTTTCGCCATATCGAACGAAGAAACTGATGTGCGAGTCCTTTATGGCGAAGGGGACCTGAAGACCGCGCAAGCGTTCGCCGAAATTCTGGACGAGGAGCGGCCTGACATCGTTCACATGCACGCTTTCACCAGAGAGGTTTCCCTTCGATTGCTGCGAGAGGCGAAGCGCCGCGGAATCAAAGTCGTCTTTACCTATCACACGCCCACGGTCACATGCCAGAGAGGAACGCTCCTTCGCTGGGGAACCGAAGTATGCGACGGAAAGTTGAATGCCAGCGATTGCGCCGCCTGTACGCTGCACTCCCATGGGTTGAACAAAACCGGCAGTAATATTCTGGGGAGACTTCCAAGGTTTGCCGGGGCTCTTGCCGCTTCGGCCGGACTGTCCGGCGGCGCCTGGACCGCCTTGCGTATGCAGGAGCTCGTCGCGCTTAAACACGCCACATTCCATGCGCTGATCAAGGAAGCCGACCGAATCGTCGCCTTGTGCCAATGGACGAAAGACTTGCTCGTTCAAAATAACGTCCCCTCGGAAAAAATCTCGATTTCCCGGCACGGTATCATCATCGATGGCGCGCGAACAGGAACTCGCGACAGAGCGGAGAAAACGCAAACAGTAATACCAGCGCGTCCCATTCGAATCGCGTTTCTGGGACGCATGGATCGCACTAAAGGCCCGGACATTCTCATACGCGCCCTTCAATCTTTGCCTGAGGCGCCTGTCGAATTGCATTTATACGGAATCGTCCAGGATCAATCGAATACGGAATATCTGGGTCAGCTCAGGAAACTGGCCGGGGCGGATCGGCGCGTCAGTCTTTTGCCGCCGGTTCCCGGCGAACAGGTAATCTCGCTACTGCGAGGCTATCACCTGCTCGCCGTCCCTTCTCGCTGGCTGGAAACCGGACCGCTCGTCGCGCTGGAAGCGTTCGCGGCCGGGACGCCGGTCATCGGATCGAACCTCGGCGGGATAGCCGAGCTGATAGAGCATGAAGTGAACGGGATGCTCGTGGAGACCGATTCCGTCGAGGCCTGGGGCGACGCGGTGCGCCGGTGTTATGAAGATGCAGCTTTACTCGAAAGTCTTCGGCGAGGGGTGCGCCCCCCGCGCGAGATGAATGCGGTGGCTCAGGAAATGCTGCGGCTGTATGAAGCCTGTGGGGAGCTAAAACCTTTAGCCACGAATGAACGCGAATGAACACAAATACTATTTCCGGTCTCAACAGCGCTCTGACCTCCATGCTCTCTTTGTTCGTGAATATTGGTGTTTATTCGTGGCTGAAATTCCTGAAATTAAACATATCGCCTGACAATGCAAAACGCTGAGCAGATTGCTGTCTACAAAAACTCACGGACCGCCGCGCGAAGGATTCTCTTCATACAATACACCAATCCGGCGGCCTATCCTCCTCTGGAGCATAGTTCGCGCATCCTCGCTGACAACGGCTGGCAGGCGCTGTTTTTGGGAACCAGGACATTAGGCGCGGACGAATTGTGTTTCAAGCCGCATGACCGTATCGAAGTCAGGCAAATGCCCTTTGCCCGGGCGGGATGGCGGCAAAAAGTACATTATGCGCGATTCCTCCTGTGGACGCTGCGGTGGACATTACGATGGAAACCGGATTGGGTTTACGCCTCCGATTTATTTTCGTGCCCCGCCGCCTTGCTGTTGAGTCTCGTACCGGGTGTACGCGTCATCTATCATGAACACGATTCGCCATCTTCATCCGGCGGCAGCGTCTTTCAAAAAATATGCCTCGCGGCGCGTCGCGGCCTGGGGCGTCGCGCGAAAATATGCGTGCTGCCGAATCAGGCGCGCGCCGACAGATTCGTTTCGGATGTAAATAAATCGGGTGGTAACGGCCATCGGGCGCCGACGGTTGTCTGGAACTGCCCTTTGGTCGAAGAGGTCGCTCCGCCGCGCCCGCCGCATGACGGCGGCGACGTCTGGGTTCTGTATCACGGCTCGATCGTGCCGGCGCGCCTGCCGGTCTCCGTGCTGGAAGCTTTGGCCAAATTGCCTGAAAGAGTCAAGCTTCGAGTCATCGGTTATGAAACCATCGGGCGTCCGAACTACGTTAACGAGTTGCGCGAAACCGGCAGGCGACTCGGGATCGGCGACCGGCTCGAATTTCTCGGCGCGGTGTCGGAACGCAACGAGCTTTTATCGTGGTGTCGAAAGTGCGACATAGGGTTGGCTCTCATGCCGAAAGAAAGCAAGGACCTCAACGAGCAAAATATGACCGGGGCGTCCAACAAGCCTTTTGACTATCTTTCCGGCGGGTTGGCGGTATTAGTCTCCGATCTGCCGGACTGGCGGGCGATGTACGCGGAGACCGGATTCGGTCTGACCTGCGATCCCGCCGATTCGGAAACCATAGCTAACGCCCTGCGCTGGTTTCTGGACCATCCTGTCGAGATGCGCTCGATGGGCGAGCATGGGCGGCGGAAGATCGCGAATGAATGGAATTACGAAGCGAAATTCCGCCCGATCATTGAACAGATGGATAGCTACTTGCGATGAATTTAAATACGTACAGGCTGAAATACATCCCCGAAATTTTACGCTGGTTTCCACCGGAAATGCCCGGCAAAGCCCGTCTGGCGAGAACATTGCTGGGGCCTAGTCTAGGCGCGCGGGACGTGAAAATCAGTGGGCGGCGCGGCATCGAGTTTATCGCGCCGAGTTTACAGGAATCCGTCGGGTTCCATCTTTTAGTCGATGGAGTGTATGAATCCGAACTGCTCGGCTTCATGCTCGGCAAGCTTCAACCAACGGCGGCGGCGGCGGCTGGAGTGGTGTTCCTGGATGTCGGGGCGAATATCGGGAGTTTTACTCTTCCGGTCGCCAAGAGTCTGGGCGCGGCAGGGCGTGTAATAGCCGTCGAGTCATCCCCGACCATCTTCCCTTACCTGAAGCGGAATGTGGAACTCAACGGCCTGACAAACGTCAGCCTGGCGCAGTGCGCGGCTTCCGACACCGATTTGCAGGAAGTCCCGTTTTATGAAGCCCCGATCGATAGTTTCGGAATGGGGTCGCTCGGCGCGCAGTTTAGCGGTAAACCCATTTCTGTCATCACCCGCACGCTCGACAGCATTCTGTCCGAGCGCTCCGTTGATCGAGTCGACCTGATCAAGGTGGACGTCGAGGGCTTTGAAGCGGGCGTGTTTAAAGGGGCGGCGAAATTACTCAACGGGCCCGGCGCGCCTCTCATCGTTTTTGAATTTTGCGACTGGGCGGAAGACCGCGTTCCTGGTGGACAAAGAGGCAATGCGCAAAGGGTCCTCAAGGATTACGGCTATCGCATCTGGAAGCTTCGTGATTTTCTGCGAGGAAAACTGCCGCTGGCGGATGTTCTCACCGCCGGCTTTGAAACACTCGTGGCGGTAAAGAATTAACGAGATATGCTGGCGGTCATTGAGACTCATCCAATTCAATATCACGCTCCCGTGTACCGGGCGCTGCAAAGCAAATACGGCGTCCCGACGACGGCCATTTATGGGTCCGATTTCAGTGTAGTGGGGTATCGCGATCGCGAGTTCGGCGCCGACCTGGCATGGGACACCGATTTGTTGTCCGGATATGACCAGGTATTTCTCTCACAGGTTGAGCATGGCGGGGCGCGCAACTTTGAAGAGGTTTCCGCGAACGGTTTGAATGACGCATTATCCAAAGTCGCGCCGAAGATGGTGTTGATGGTCGGATATAGTCCGCGCTTCAATCAGTCGGCGTTCTATGAAGTCTGGAAGGCCGGATACCCGATGCTCTTCCGCGCGGAGACGACGGACCATGCGCTCAACCGGAATACGGTCAAGACGTTTATGCGTGACGCTTTTCTGCGCCTGTGGTACCGGCGTTCGTCCAAACTGCTGTATATCGGCCGTCATTCGTATCAGCACTATAAAAGATTGAAATGCCCGGACGAAAAATTAGTCTTCTCACCGTACTGCGTGGATGTTTCCACGTTTGAAACCGATGAGAACGCTCGCGCTCGTATGCGCCCCGAACTGCGGCGAAGCCTGAACCTCGGTGAAGAGCAGATCGTGCTGCTCTTTTCCGGCAAGCTCAGCCATCGAAAGGGGCCTGATCTGATTCTGCGGGCCGTTAAACAACTGCCGCCGGAGGTCCGTGAAAAGATCAATGTCGTGTTTCTGGGGAGCGGCCAGTTGAAGGACGAGTTGGAAAGCCTGGCGCAGGAGTCTCCGCGGGTAAAGGCGTTTTTTCCGGGGTTTCAAAATCAATCACGACTTAGCCGTTTCTATCACGCCGCGGATTTGTTGATTCTGCCAAGCCGTGAAGGCGAGACATGGGGTCTCGTAGTCAACGAGGCTCTTCACCACGGTTTGCCCTGCGTCGTTTCGGAGGCGGTAGGTTGCGCGCCCGATATTGTGGAGAACGATGTCACCGGAAGGGTCTTCGAAACCGGTTCATATCAAAGCCTGGCTTCGGCTTTGATACAGGCGTTGAAACTCGTCGGGCGTGATGAGGCCCGACGGAACTGCAGACAGAAAGTAAGCGGTTACAGTGTGGAAAGCGCGGCCGAGGGGATCGCCGAGGCTTATTGGCAGGTGGCTGGAGATGTTACTGGACAACGGAAAGCCGCAAGAGGCGTCTAATCATCGGTTACTGATAGTCGGGAATCCCGAGCCGATTCATGTTGGCGCGCATTTGCTCAACGCGGCTCGGGCGTTGGGGCTGACGGTGGAGTTATGCGACAGTGATTCCGCTTTCGCCGCGCCGTGGCTGGTCGCCAAGATCAACTGGCGCCTGCGCGGGCATCGCCCTTCCCGTCTGGACGATTTCAGCCAGGAAGTCGTAGAGGCATGTCAAAGGCTGCGGCCGAAATGGTTGGTCTCAACCGGCATAAGCCCCATATCGGACCGGGCTCTTGAGGCAATAGGCCGGCTCGGAACACGGCGGTTGAATTTTTTGACCGATGATCCATGGAATCCGGCGCATCGGGCGCCATGGTTTATGAAGACGCTTCCTATTTACGACCACGTCTTCTCTCCCCGGCGCGCCAACCTGGAAGATTTACGGCGGTTGGGATGCCGTCAGGTTTCATACCTGCAATTCGCTTATGCGCCGGAGATCCACTTCGCCGAACCGCCGGCCGACAATGTGGAGGAAGGAAGATTCGCCGCCGATACGATATTCGCCGGTGGCGCCGATCCGGACCGTGTCAATTACATGGCCGCGCTGGCCAAAGCGGGATTGAACGTGGCGCTGTATGGAGGATATTGGACGCGCTTTCAGGAGACGAAGACCTACAGCAGGGGGCACGCCGATCCTCAAACATTGCGTAAGGCCATCGGCGGAGCGAAAACCGCCCTGTGCCTGGTGCGGCGAGCCAACCGTGACGGGCATTCCATGCGCACTTTTGAAGTTCCGGCGATCGGCGCCAGCATGCTGGTGGAAGACACCGAGGAACATCGCGAGATCTTCGGCGAAGACGGCGAGGCGGTCGCTTATTTCAATGACATCGATCAATTGATTGAAAAAGCGCGATGGCTCAAGGGGAGCGCCGAAGAGCGCCGCCGGCTCGCCGGCGCATCTTATAATTTAATCGTCAACGGCAGGCACACATATAAAGACCGGCTGATAAGCATGTTGTCTACAGCCGGCGGAATCGCATGAAACTCAAAATCGCAATAGTCGTCCAGGGCCGCTTTCACGCGTTTGATCTGGCGCGAGCCCTCTTGCAGCGAGGGCATGACGTGGCGGTCTTTACAAACTACCCGAAGTGGGCGGTGAAGCGATTCGATTTTCCCGAAAGTCGCGTGCGTAGCTGCTGGCGGCATGGGGTATTAACAAGGGCGGCGGCGAAACTCGAGCGATTCGGACTTACGTTCGATACCGAGGCCTGGCTGAACACAATGTTCAGCCGATGGGCGGCCAAAGAATTGTTAAAGGAACATTGGGATGTCGTTCATCCATGGAGCGGCGTGTCGGAAGAAATCCTGCAGGCGTTGGAAGGCAAATCCACCCTCAGGTTATTAATGCGTGGTTCGGCCCATATATCCACTCAGGCGAAATTGCTGGAGGAAGAGGAAAATAGAACAGGAAGTCCCCAGGACCGTCCAAGTCCGTGGATAATTTCCCGCGAGCTTCGCGAATATGAGATGGCGGATAAAATCCTGGCATTGTCTTCATTCGCGCGCGACAGCTTTATCGCCAACGGACTCAGTCCGCAAAAAGTCCCGCTGTTACCGCTGGGCGCCAGTCTGGAGATGTTCCGGCCGTCTCCTCGGGCGATCGAAGAACGCTGCCGCCGCATTCTCTCAGGTCAACCGCTGCGGGTTCTGTTTGTGGGGACCGTGTCGTTTCGAAAAGGCCTTCATGATATGGCGAGCATAGTTAAACAATTGAAAGGCCAGTCCCCCGACGATAAGAAGTTTTGTTTTCGATTTGTCGGCCCGGTGGCCTCGGAAGCCGCATCGATGGAGACTGAGTTGAGCGGCCTCGCGGAATTCATTCCCAAGCAGCCCCAGGCTGAACTTGTGAACTGGTATTCATGGGGAGACGTTTTTATCTTTCCCACAATCGAAGACGGCTATGCCGTGGTGCTGGCGCAAGCCAGTTTCAGCGGCCTCCCTGTCCTGACCACTACGAACTCCGGCGGACCGGACCTGATAAAAAACAATGAGACGGGCTGGATATTGCCGATTCGAAGCCCGCAATTATTCGTCGAGCGGCTGCTGTGGTGCGAATCACATCGGGAAGAACTGGCATCGATGGCGCGGCGTATCTATAACGATTTCGAGCCGCGCGACTGGGGCGGGGTGGCCGCGGATTTCGAAACCATTTGCGTGAACTCGCTTGAACACGGGAATGGCCGTCAGAAAGGCGCCAACAATGGAAGATAACTCCTCACTCATCTGGTATCTGTCTGTATGGATGATCGCCGCCGGCCTGGTGTTTTTCAGGCAACTGAAGACCAAGTCCATGGGGGCGGGATTGTGTTTAGCGTATTTGCTGAACCTCTGGATACTTCACTGGGTGGCGTCCACCCTGTACCTGTTGCCCGGGTATTCGTACTATTACCGCGAAGACGTCATTGCCGGACTCGCGCAAAGCACATACGCCGTAGTGGCTTTCGGCCTGAGCTATATAATTTTCAGCCGGGTCCTGGCGCGCGCGCCTAAAGGCCCCGTTCCACGGGCGATCAGCAACCCTGCCCCCGCCATAAAGCCGCATGTCGAGCCGGCGCAAAGCGGCGGCGGGCATCGCACAGCCATCATACGAATTCCCCAGGGGCCAATCCCCCAGTGGCCCATACATCATGGAGTCAGTCACCAGTCGCGTCCCACCGGCGCCGAGGCGCTGGTTACAAAGATTACAGACGCCAGATTGACCAACATCTACATTTTGATAGGCGGAACCTGCTATTTGCTCGGCCTGACGCCGCTCGGCTCTTTACCTACGATCACGGCGCTGATCACATCGGCGTCGAATCTGGCGCTCGTCGGGCTGATGATAAAATCGTGGCGCTCCTGGCAGAAGGGAGATCGTAATTCCTTCCGGATTTGGATAGCGCTGGCCTCGGTTTATCCGCTGCTGACAATTGTCACCCAGGGGTTCATAGGCTTCGGAATATTCAACACGATTCTGGTCGTTACATTCGTGGCGGGATTCTATCGACCCAAGTGGAAGTTGATCGCGATCGGGCTCGCGTCCGTATATCTGGGGCTGTCGATATACGTCACATATATGCGGGACCGCAGCGATATCAGGAGCGCTGTGTGGGGGGGAGAATCTTACGGATCGCGCGTGGACCAGTTGAAGGAGACCTTCAGCAACCCCGAGTTTTTCAGCCTCGATGAAGATGAGCATTTGGAGCGCGTCGACATGCGTCTCAACCAGAACTGGATGGTCGGCGCGGCGGTCAATCAACTGCAGGCTAAACGGGTTGAATACGCGAAGGGGGAAACCTTGTTGCTCGCGTTGACCGCCTTCATTCCGCGAGTAATCTGGCCGAATAAACCGGCCATGGCCGGAAGCGGCGATCTGGTGTCCAGGTTTACCGGGTATTATTTTGCGGATGGGACGAGCGTCGGAGTCGGGCAGGTGATGGAGTTTTATGTCAATTTCGGGCAGGCCGGAGTAGTAGCCGGTTTTCTGGTCATAGGTTTCATCCTTGCCCTGGTCGATAAAAAAGCCGGTGATTGTTTCGCCAAAAGCGACTGGCTCAATTTTGGCTGCTGGTATTTGCCGGGAGCCGCATTGATGCAGGTCGGAGGATCGCTCGTCGAGGTTACCGCGAGCGCCGGAGCGGCGTTAGCAGTGTCCAGGCTCGTGAAATATTTCCTCTTGCGCAAGCAGGAAGCAGGCGGCGGGAAGCAGGCGGCCTGGAGCGCGAAGGTCGGAAGCCAGCCATATCTATAAAAAGGTGTTTTTTCGAAGCGCATCATGAACAACATTCATATCTGGATCCCCGACTTGTTTTCATTCACGGGCGGCATTCAGGCGTTCTCCAGGTACTTGATCAACGCCGTTCAGGACGGGCCATTGGCCTCTCCCGTCAGAGGAATCATAAAGAGTGACAGGCCGAGCGACATTCCCGACGGCGCGGAGACTGAAAATTTCAGCGGGTGCGGCCACTGGCCCGCCAGGTTGAGATCGCCGCGTTTCGCGGTGGAGTGTTTGCGCCATGTCTGGCGAGAACGGCCGAATTTGATCGTGTCCACACACCTCAATTTCGGACCTATAGCGCGGATCGCTCAATCGAGTTTCGGAACCCCTTATGTCCTGGTGGCGCACGGCGTCGACGCGTGGGAGATCAGGAGTTCGTCCCGGATCGAGGCTCTCAGAAAAGCGAATCTGGTGCTGTCCGTAAGCCGTTACACGCGGGACCGTTTGATTCAGGAAGCGGGGCTCGACGCGCATCGCGTCAAAATTCTGCCCAACACTTATGATCCTGACATGTTCGCAATCGCCCCCAAACCTCCGCGATTGCTCCAAAAATACGGATTGCGACCGGAGACTCCCGTAATCCTGACGGTCGGCCGCCTTGCGGATGACGAACGCTATAAGGGCTATGACCAGATCATAAAGGCGCTTCCCGAAATCAGGCGCGCGATCCCGGACGCGCGCTACCTGCTGGTCGGCAAAGGGTCGGATCGTCCGCGTATCGAGAGGCTGATCGCCGAGGTGGGCGTACAGGACGCCGTGATTCTTGCCGGCTTCGTTCGTGACGAAGAACTTGCCGAACATTACAACCTTTGCGATATATTCGCGATGCCGAGCATGGGAGAAGGTTTCGGGATCGTTTACCTGGAAGCGCTCGCCTGTGGAAAGCCCGTCCTGGCGGGAAACAAGGACGGCTCAAGGGACGCGGTCGCGGATGGAGAACTCGGCCTGCTGGTAGACCCCGAGAACACTCCTGAGATTGCGGCCGAGATCATACGTGTTTTGCGCCGCGAGCATTCTCACCCGATACTTTTTAACCCCGAATCTCTGCGCCGGCGCGTCGTCGAATTATTCGGTTTTGAAACGTTCACAAAAACGGTCGCTGATCTTCTAAGGCCATTTCTCGACCGCCGGCCGCCTCAAATCGAGGGCGAGCTGGCGGCGGAGCATAGATAATTTGAAAGTTCTGCACGTCATACCCGCGGTAGCGTCCTGCTATGGCGGCGCGAGCCATGCCGCTCTCACAATGTGTTCCGCATTACAGTCTCAGGGCATAGAGATCCTGATCGCCACGACCAACGCCGACGGGAATGGAGAGTTGCCGGCGCCGCTGGGAGAGAGGACGCTTTTCCAGGACATCCCGGCCATCTTCTTCACTCGGCAGTGGAGCGAAGCGTTGAAATATTCACGCCCACTCGCGAAGTGGCTGGACGACAACGTCAAAAATTTCGACCTGGTCCACATCCACGCCATCTTCTCGCACGCCTGCATAGCCGCCGCGCGCGCCAGCAAAAAGCGCCGCGTGCCTTACATAGTGCGGCCTTTGGGCGCGCTCGATCCGTGGAGTCTCAAACAAAAGAGCGTTCGCAAACGCCTCTTCTGGAACTTCGGCGTCAAACAGATGCTGGCCGGCGCCACCAACATTCATTACACCACCGCCGATGAGCGACGACTGGCGGAAACCGGGTTGGGCCTGTCGAGAGGCGTGGTGATTCCGGAAGGCGTGGACCTGAGTTTTACCGAGCGGGCGCCGGCTTTCGACGCGCGGCCGCCGCAAATCGGCCCTGACCCTTATGTCCTGGCCCTTTCGCGCATCCACCCGAAAAAAGGGTTTGAACTGCTGATTGAATCTTTCTCGATGTTGAAAAAACAGGAAGGGTTCAGCGACTGGCGCCTGGTCTTTGCGGGCGACGGAGAAGCCGAGTACGTAAATCAACTCAAGGATCTGGCGCGGCAGAGAGGGCTGAATGGAGACGCCCGATTCATCGGCTGGCTCGACGGGGATCAGAAATACGCCGCGTTGAAAGGCGCTTCCCTGCTGGCGATGCCGTCATATCAGGAAAACTTCGGTCTCTCGCTTGTCGAAGCCATGGCCTACGGCGTGCCCGTGCTGGTGAGCCCGCACGTGAATTTAGCGCCCGACATCGAGGAGTCCTCCGCCGGCTGGGTGGCGGATCTGAACAAGGAGAATCTCGCCGTGGCTCTGGCGGAGGCGTTGGGCAATGTGAAGGAACGCGAACGCAGGGGGATTAAGGCGCGCGCGCTGGCTCAAAACTTCTCCGCCCTGCTGATGGCCCAAAGATTACAGAAACTATATCGCTCATTGGTTGGCGAGGCGCAATCTGGCGCCGTTACCTATTGATATTTGAACGATCGGAGGCAGCAGAATGATCAATTACACCTTACTAGAGAGTCAAACTGAGGTGTTCGCGAAGCGATTTAAAGAAGCCAGGCCATTTCCGCATCTGGTGATTGATAATTTCCTCGACCCGGCGGTCGCCGCGGAGGCGCACAAGATGTTTCCGAAGATCGAGGATATGGATACCCTGAATGATTACCGGCAGCGTAAAGCGCAGGATCCCGCGATAAATAAATTCCATCCTCTGTTCCAGGAGATTATCTTCGGGCATTTACACTCCGAGCGTTTGCTGAACTGGCTCGGCCGGGTGACGGGGATCAGGAACCTCAAAGCCGACGATCAGCTTTACGCGGCCGGATTGGCCCAGGGAGCGAACGGCAGTTTTCTGAATGTCCACCTGGACAACAGTTCGCATCCGGTCAACCCCTGGTTCAGGCGGGTCAATATCATCGTGTATTTGAATCCGAATTGGAGCGACGAAAAAGGCGGGAAGTTGGAATTTTGGAGAGACGACATGAAAGAATCGACTTCCATCCTGCCGGTTCTCAATCGAATGGCGATGTTCGCGACCGACAAACGATCCTGGCATGGGTATACCAACGTCAATACCCCGGACGGTGATACGCGCAAATCCATCAACATCTATTACTTCACCGAAGAATCGCCCGACGGGACCGATTATTAC
The DNA here is from genome assembly GCA_036274535.1 of Blastocatellia bacterium. Classification (GTDB taxonomy): domain Bacteria; phylum Acidobacteriota; class Blastocatellia; order RBC074; family RBC074; genus JAJVID01. The sequence continues at coordinate 101 of DASUFM010001039.1, read as the reverse complement.
CACGTAACCACATTCAGGGCGCGCAAGGATGAGACGGCCAACAAGGTTATTTACCCCATAGACAATCTTGTCCGCACCGTGGCGCGAAAACTGCGCATCGA
>DASUFM010001038.1:0-8420 GCA_036274535.1 Blastocatellia bacterium | reverse complement strand
TGAAATCCGTGGTTTCATTCATTAATATTCAAGTTCCGTAAATTCTCCGGAGCCATTAACAAAATCGCTGTTCGACAGTATAGTATGGGTCGTCTTCATCCACATTGACTGACCATGGAGAGTCCGCCAATTCACTAGCATGTTTCCTGGATGTTTTCTGGAGGATACTGATGTTGATCTGCCCGACCTGCCGTAACCAAAACCTGGATACCGCCAAATTCTGCGGTAATTGTGGCAATTCTTTCACGCGCGCGTCAGCCTCGACTTCTTCGCTGATCAATTGCGCGCAGGGTCATGTTTACAGCGCGGTCTACGAGCATTGTCCCTATTGCCCACAACCACAAATAGAAAACCGCGAGGCGGATTTCGCAACCCGCGTGGAGACGCCGGTCACGACGATTGATCCGCCTCTGGGGACCGGTCCTACGGTTTTCGCCCATTCTTCGGCCACGAGCGATTTCGCGACGCGTATCGATACGCATGAGAATGTGTTCGAGACTCTCGAGGCGCCATCGCTCCCGCCTCCGCCGTCTGCGCCACTCCCGCCGACCCCGGCGCTCGTTCCGACCGAGATCACGCCGGCTGTCCCACCGTCGGAGGCGTTCGGTTCAGCGACCGCCGAGCCGTTCAGGATGTCGGCGCCAATCGAGCCTCTGAGCGCGATTCAGGAGAATTGGCATAATCAGACCCCGGCGCCGCAACCGGCCGCGTCAAATATTAATCGACACACGACGATACTGTCCGAACAATCCGCGACCTCGCGCAAATCCAAAGGCCGTATCGTCGGATGGCTCGTCACGTACAGTCATAACCAGGACGGCGAAGACTTTCGCATATACGCCGGATACAACCGGATCGGCGCCAATCCCGTTTGCGACGTTCAGATCGAGGACGAAACTGTCAGCGGGTCGCACGCGATCATCGTCTACCGCGACGGACGTTGCCTGATCAAAGACGACCTCTCGCGCAACGGGACCTTCGTCAACGGGCGGGAAATCACCGAGGCGCAGCCGCTTCAAAGTTACGATCAGGTCCGCGTGGGCAACACCACTTTGACCTTCGTTGCGGCGACGCGCATAGAGTAAATCCCGATTGCGGATTGCGGATTGATAGAAGCCGATCATACTTTCGAATTCGTAGTGTAATGACATCTCAAAATTATTAAGACGAAATGGAATCAGCAGACATCAACTCTCCGCAATCCGCAATCCGCAATCCGCAATCCGCAATCCAGACTCTTCTGATCGCGACCTCCAACAAAGGCAAAGTGGATGAGATAGCGTCCTTACTGAAAGGGCTCGAAGGACTGAACTGTCGCGTAATCGGTCTTCAAGATCTGCCGCAAGTCCCGCCTCCGGTCGAAGAGACCGGCGCGACATTCGCCGAAAACGCTCTCATCAAGGCTGATTATTATCACGCCGCCAGCGGATTGCTTACGCTTGCGGACGATTCAGGCCTGGAAGTGGGCGCGCTCGACGGGCGGCCGGGAGTTTATTCGGCTCGTTACGGCGGCGAAAGTTCAAGCAGCGTCCGGCAGATCGAGTTATTGCTGGAAGAGCTGAAAGACATCCCCGAAGAGAAGCGGACAGCAAGGTTTGTATGCGTCGTCGCGTTGGCGGGCTCGGCGGCGGGACAGACGATCAGGCAAATCTTCGAGGGCCGTTGCGAAGGTAAAATAGCCTTTGCGCCGCGAGGCGCGGGCGGCTTCGGCTACGACCCGATCTTCATAGATACGGAACTCGGCCGCACTTTCGCCGAACTCCCGCCTGAGGAGAAATCCTCACGCAGCCATCGTGGGAAAGCGCTTGGAGCGGCTGTTGAATACATTGAAATGCTGTTGACGGAGGCGCGGAGGCACAGAGAGACCGAGGGACAGAGGGACGCGCAGAGATAAAAGTATTCCTTCTCTCTGTCTCTACTTCTCTCCGTCCCTCTGTCTCCGGCTCATCCCGCATGAATGAGGGTCTTGACTTCCCTGCCGAATTTCACGTCGATCTTTCCGGCGCGGACCTCAACAACCACGCCGACGCCGAATTTCGGGTGATCGACGCGGTCACCCGCGACGAATCTCTCCTGCATCGAATAGGCGCGCAGCGGGCCAATCTTTTCAGTCACAGGCGCGGAGTCTTTTTTCGCGCCTCTCGTCGAAGAGCGAGTGGTTGCGGCCTTGGACGAGCGCTCACGATAGGCATGACTGCCATGGCATGTGCGACACTCGACGCGTCCGATGGAGCCATCGGCGTTGATCGCGGCGATGACGTGTTCACGGACGTCTTTGCACTTCCCACAATACGCGTCCACGTCGCCGCCGACCTGGGAACGTTTAACGATACCGAGCGAATTCTTCATCATTAGTTTGATTCCGTTTCTATTTCCGACCATCTTTATACGGGGCCAACCGCGGGACCAGCGTATGCCGATTGACCGGGAGCCGAATTGGGCGCCACAAACGCCATATACCGGGTTGACACTATTACAGTCGTCGCGCCACTTTTCGTGAATGAAAAGCGATCATTTGGTTTTCCTCTGTAGCTGCAGTGTCTCTGTGGCGGGTTTTCGTGGCCACCCAGGTGAATTTCGCCATAAGCATGGATTGATTGTATCATCAATCCGGACTCATTGCAGTTACCGAGCCGCCTTTTACGAAGAATTAAGCCTCAAGATGAGGCGGATTCAAGATGAGCCAAAATGCGAGACAAACAATTCGCCTGATGCTATGATTTGCTGGAATATATCAATCTGCGCCTCCCACTTCCCCCATAAGCCCCGCATAGGACGAGCGTCCAATTCACAATTTGTTACCACGAAGAAAATGAAAAGACCGGTTGTTGAAAAAACTATCCGCCTTCTGATCGCAATCGCTTTTTCCATTCAAGTTGCGATGGCGCAGAACCGCAGTTTCACAATTCAAGTCGAGAGCTGGGTTTCCGAAGCCGATGCGAGATCGAGCGTGGCCAGATTACGCGCGCAAGGGCTGGAAGCCTATTGGGTCAGGATGACGGTACCCGGCATGGGCCTCCGCCACCGCGTGCGCATCGGGCGGTACCCGAACCAGACGCAAGCCAGAGCCAAAGCTGATCAGTTGCTCGGCGCCGGCGCGATCAAAGAGTTCATAATCACCATCTACGACGCGGAGCCTTCCGATTCCGAGGCGCCGGATAAATCGAAACCTGAGATCTCATCCTCTAGTCAGCCGGGCAGACAGCCGGGCAATCGTCCGGGACGAACAGCCGATAAATCGGCGCCCAGAAAGGGAAAGAATATCCCTAAGTCCCCTGGCGAATCCGAGAGAAGCGCCGCACGGCCTCGCAAGGCTGCAGACGCCGAACCTGCCGCCGGGGCCTCTGGCGCCGAACCGGCGGCCCCCGAGGCCCCGGCGGACATGACAATCAACAACAACAGCTGGACAGTCGCGAGCCGGGGCGTCGGGTCGGACCAGGACCTGCGCGCCGTCCACTTCGTCGATTCGACGACCGGCTGGGCCGCGGGCGCCGCCGGCGCTGTCTACCGCACGACCGACGGCGGCAAAAATTGGGAACCCTTGTCGAGCGGCGCGGCGGTGGACATCAGCCACATATCCTTTATCGACCGGAATCGCGGCTGGATGCTGGGAAGACCGGACGGCAAGATGAGCGATGAAGCGGGGAACGAGAGCATTCTGTTCATCACCAACAACGGCGGGCGCACATGGACGCGTAAACCATTGCCGAACGTGACCAGCCTCCATTTCATAGACGCCAGAACCGGCTGGGCTGTAGGCATGAACTCCACGCTGTTGAAAACGACCGACGGCGGCATGGAATGGAGCAAGGTCGTGGCGATCGATAAGTTGATCAAATCGCCGATCGATTCATCGGATCACAATTTCGGCTTCAGCGATATACAATTCACCGACGCGAAACACGGCTGGCTGATAGGCAATTTCTACGAACAGGCGCGCGGCGATATTGGCGGCATCTTCGCGACATCGGACGGCGGCGACACCTGGCGGCGCGTTCCGCTGACCATTCAAACCAAGAATAATCCCGGTCGATTCACCCCCGGATCGCTCCATTCGGTTAATTTCAAGGACACAAACACGGGATCGATAACCGGCGAGATGTACGACGGCGAGAAAAGATTCTTCTTCGCGCTTCACACGCGCGACAGCGGGGCAAGCTGGAGTCTATTCCGAATACCGAGCCGCTCCACTCATAGCAGCCAATTCATGGACCCGGCGCGCGGATGGACGGCGGCCTTCGCCCAGCGCGCAAATGAAGGCGCCTCCGCTCCGTACGACACGATATTACTGCGAACCGATAGCGGCGGCCTGTCCTGGCGCGTAGATCTCATCGCGCGCGGACGCCGCATTCGCCGAATATTTTTCCTGTCGCCGACCAGGGGCTGGGCCGTCGGAGACAAGGGAATGATTCTTTCATATGAAGAGAAGCCGAAGGCAAATTGAGGTGTCAGGTGTCAGGTGTCAGGTTTCGGAGAAAGAATGGCGCTGCAGACTCTATCCTGACACCTGACACCTGACACCTGACACCTGACTGTCTCAATGCCAGAAGGCCAGGATCAATTCCACCAATATCAAAATCACGACGACCAATTCGAGCGCCTGGCTTTGCGCCGTATGAACGCGGTCGTTGAGCAGATGGTAAAAGTCGGAGATGATTTCGAGCTTGCGGGAGATGATTCGATCCCATTCGTGCAGGTAGAACCTGTTCGCCGCGGCCGAGTGCAGCCTGGCCAGGTAGAGGTCGCCGATCAATTTCAAGGCGTTCTCGACCCGCTCGTTGACCAGCGACGACTCGACCCGCAGTTCAGCCAGGTCCTGGATGGCGTGTTTGTACGGGGTCCGAAGCGGGATCGGCCATTCGATCCGTTTTCGCACGAGCGCGCCGTAATCGTTGATCTTCCTGTCCAATTGCTGATCGATATAGCGGGCTTCCAACAGCTCGACATTGATCAACTCCAGGACGCTGGCCGTGTCCTCGTAATCGCGGTCATAGATGACCGCCGAGTTCCAGTCCAACAACGCCAGATCGGTCTCGTAATATGAAATGGCCTGCGACAGAGCTTCGTCCTGCTGAGCGCGGCTCAGGTCGACGATTTCGAACCGCAGCGTTCGCGCCAGCAATCCGCGGTGTCCGGACAACAATTCTGACGCGCTCATCGTGCGGTCCAGCTCCTCGATGATGAACAGGTAGTAATCCTCGACCAGATCGGACAGCCGGGGACGAAAGATGGCGGGCTCTATTTTTCTCATCAGCGACTCGGCCTGCTCCTTCGCGCGCAGCCCCAGATCCAGGTTGTAAAGATCATGGCTGACCTGCGGCAGGTCTTCGAGCGACAATTCATTTCCCTGCCCTATCGGCCAGCGATAAGCGATGCTGACCGCGCCGAAATCGAAGATCGTGGCCTGAATGTTTCCCGCGACGGCGAAATGGCCGGTGGCCAGCCCCAGGCTCAGAATCTGCGGCGGCTTCGAGTATTGCATATACGTCGGCGTCTGCTTCTTGCGCGACAGCGGCTGAACGGGCGTCGTCGCCAACATCCCGCTCAGTCCTTCAAGCGACACCTCATACCCGACATCGAAAGCGAACAGAGCCACCACCTGACCTTTTACAATTCGCGCCATATTTTATCCTGCCAGAACAATCGCAACCGGCGCATTGTAACTAATCCTGTCAGATTCTGCTCGCCCATCAGGAAATCGATCGCGGCTATGATTTGATGGCGTGATCATTTCATTTCCGCAGATCGACCCGATATTTGCCTTGAATCCGAATGTGGTGATAATCTCTGGCCGTTTTATTTCAGTCTTCGACGGCGCCGGGAGTTTGCCGGCAATATACCAATCAACCACACAGGAATGGCGACAAAATTTTGTCCTCAGTGCCAGCAGACCTATCAGGAGCCACAGCGTTTCTGCCTGACCGATGGAGAATTACTTTCTCATCGCGACCCATACAACCTCGTCGGTCGCACCGTCGCTGAAAAATACCAGGTCAAAGCGCTGATCGGCATTGGTGGAATGGGCGTGGTGTATAACGCGCAACACCTCAGTCTGGACCGCCGGGTGGCGCTGAAGATCCTGCAACCGAACATAGCGCTCAAGAATATTCATACGCTGGGTCTTTTTCAGAAAGAAGCCAGGCTCGCGGCCCGTCTCTTACACGAAAATATCGTCTGGGTAATGGACGCGGGTCAAACGTCCGATGAGATCGCTTATATGGTGATGGAATGGCTCGACGGTCGCACCCTGGATGAGGAATTGGTCGCTTCAGGGCCGCTCAGTCTGGAACGCGTAACGAAAATTCTGCGGCAGACAGTAGCCGCCCTCAAAGAAGCGCATGCCCAACACATTGTCCATCGCGACCTCAAGCCGTCAAACGTGATGCTGATCAAACGGTCGGCGGAACACGATATTGTCAAGGTGCTGGACTTCGGCATAGCCAAGCTGGTCAACGACACGATGGGATCGCCGGTCTCACAGGTGATGGGGACACCGCACTATGCGAGCCCTGAGCAGCTTCAGGTGGGCGGAAGGATTGACGGGCGCTCTGACGTTTACTCGCTGGGAGTGATGCTCTACGAAATGCTGACAGGCAAGCTCCCTTTCAACGCTTCGTCATTTCAGAGCCTGGCCCGTTTACATTTGACCGAACCCCCTCCGCCTATTCGCCGATTGCGGCCGGAGTTTCCCGTCGCGCTGGAACAATTCGTCAACCGATTGCTGGCCAAAGCGCCGGAGCAGCGCCCGCAAATCGCCGACGTCCCGTCGCTGTTCGAGCAGGCGCTCGGAAATATTCATGAGCTGGAGAGAAAATGGCCTCAAGCTCTCGACATCGCCGAAATACCGACCGAAAAACTTCAAGACACGAATCGTCAAAAGGAACCGCGGCAAACAGAAAAAGAAGAACCGCTGATCGGGAAGCAGGAAGTCGCGCGCGCCAGGATAGCGGCTGAAAGATTGGCGAAGAAGCTTAAGCGGCCGGATCAAAGCGAGTCAGCGGGGCCAGTGTCACATCCCCAGTCCGATTCGGGGCCAAGGCGCCAGGCGCCGAATGCGAAAATAAAATGGATTGCCGGAGCCTGTGTACTTGCGCTGGCAAGCGTCATTTTTGCCTACGGGCTGACACAGCTTAACAGTGAGGAACCGCCTCACGCCGGCAGTGTCGGATCGAACACAGACAACACGCCGGCGCCCACGCCGACTTCGCAATCAGCAAGCGGCTCCATACCTCCGCAATCGGAGCAGATTCGAGATATTGATGATCTGCCGGTTTTCACGCTCGACGCCCCGCCATTCAGGGCCGACACCGCAGCGCCTATTCATGCCGCGTCCAGGGATTTCGAGCTTAAAATATACTCGCTGCGGCCTAACAATATTACTGATACTGATAGCTGGTTCGAGAGTAATCAACTTCCCCGCCTGCCGGAGGTCCTGCTGCCGATTCAGTCTCCGGATACAGCCTACCAGAACCTCACTGAAGCGATTCCGCGATCCTGGCGAGGTAAGAAGCTGATCACGGCGATTACTCAGCGGGATCGGGCCTTGTTGATCTATGGAGATGTTTATTACAACGCGCTCCTGTTGGCCTCGCTCAACACATCAGCCGGGGCGTTTGAATATGGACTTGACTTCAAAAACTACGGCTACGCGCCTGAAAACCTTCCCCAAGACCGGGAATTTACGCATCAATACATCCGGTGGGCGTCCCAAATAAATGACATACTTTACGTGTCACACGGGCATAACACTTACGCCAGATCGTCAAAAGGCATGACCGGTTACATTACGGCTATCAACGTAAAAGACAAGCGCGTCCTGTGGTCCAGCCCCGCGCTGATTTCCAACGCCAAAAACTTCGAAGTTATAGATGACTACCTTGTCGCCGGCTATGGTTTCACGGAAGAGCCAGATTTCTTATACGCGCTGCAACGAAAAACCGGAGACGTGATACAGAAGATCAAACTCAAGTCCGGGCCGGAATATATCATCCGCAAAAACGATGAAATTTATGTCCGCACGTATGACACCGATTATCTGTTTGAGATAGCGCGTAAAACCGGCGCGACGAGCCAATAGCGACAGTAAAACGACGGAATCTTTGGGGCGCGGCGGCGGCCATTTCAGGAGCTTGATTGCTTTCAGATGCTGAAAAAACTCGACTACGCAAGAAAGAAAATGCTATCCGGGCAGACTATCGAGAAAGCGAGTAATGAGACCATGCTGTTGGAAGCCAAAGCCGAGAATTGCTTCTCCTCCAAATTCGTGCTCAAAGCCGACGGACGAACGGTCGGCAAGTTTCATGGACGGTGGTTCGGCGAGGATCTTGAGATAGACCTCACTGAACGGCGCCATCTGCAGTTTCGGAAGCTCAGTTGGCTTGGCAGTAAGTTCGAACTGGTGGACCCACTCAATAACCGGA
>DASUFM010001037.1:0-10939 GCA_036274535.1 Blastocatellia bacterium | reverse complement strand
CGCAATCGGGTTGCTGCAGTATGGCGATCGTGCGCATCAGGGTCGACTTCCCAGCGCCATTGGGCCCCAGCAGCCCGAACATCCCTCTGGGCACGTCCAGATTGACGTCCTGCAACGCATGTACCCCGCCTGGATAGGTTTTTGATATTCCGGTCAGATTCAGCATACTGATCTGATAACGGCGGGACAGAACGCGCTATTAACTTTGCCCTGATTTTAATGGAGTTCTGGAGAGACGGCTGCGGCCCGGGCCGGCGTTAAAAATACGAGTACCGTTTCTTTATATCACTAATCGTTCTCACATCGGCTTTGAAAGGAATCGCGGGCGCCGCGGGGTGGGAGAGCCGGCGCTCCTTTTCAAATGGCGTATCTTTCAATTTCCTGTTGAAGGCGATAGTCATCAGGGTTTCCAGGTTCACCACATCCTGAATGTTATAAGCCAGGAGAGTCTCTAAAGCTTTCTGGTTTTTATTTCTCTTGAAATCATCCCACAGCAGGACGGCGAAGAATCCGTCTACGTTGATCAAATCTCCCCTGTCAATTCCAAGCCTTCTTTCGCATTCCTTCAGGCCGCCTCTGTAACCCAGGCTCTGTAATACGTATCTCAAATCAATGTGGGCCTGATTGATAGGGACATTGAAGTATCTTTGAAGAAATGGAATATCGAAGCATTTGCCGTTGAAGGTTACGATGACCGAATACTTTTTTATGTCTTCTTTGAATGTGTTGAGGTTCTGGCCCTGGACATATGTGAAAATCGATTCCCCGTCATACACAGCTATGGTCGTAATCTGGTCCGCATAATTCAAGCCGGTCGTCTCGATGTCCAGATATGCGATTTTGTCACGAAAGTCAGAGAACAGCCGCCACTGCTGGTCCGAAGGGAGAAGTTCCGCGAAATATTTAGGATTGCTCTTCTCGAAGTGTTTGAATGATTCCCTGACATGGTCCGCCAATGAATCTCTCCTTTTCCAGGCGAGTTTGGCGGCGTCCGCGCCGATCAGATCTTCCCAGCATTGAACGCCAAACTCCCAAAGACGCCGTTCCGTCGACAGGCCGACTCCCGGAAAGTGACAAAATGTGTTCTTTAGCATAAAAGTTCGCTTTTTTACCTCCCTCGCCTTGACGATCACGAAATATAATCTTCCAGATGACGCCGGGGCTATCGTTGATTGGACGGCGCACATGGGAAGCGCCGGTTCGCGCTGAACCCCAGGCTTTTCGCCAGTTCCAGCATTGGTCGGAGCGTAGATTCGTACGCGCGCCTGAGTTTGTCCAGATCGAGCGGGTCATATTTGCCGTTGAATCTCAAATCAGCCAGGTATCGCTCGATATACTTATACCATTGGGGGATTCGGATAAAGTGGAGTACGATGCGGGACGCAATACCCAACGCAACTCGGAATCGATCCTGACGGCCTGGCGGTTACATGTCCGTTCGGATTAAGCAAAGTGGGAGGCGTCTACACCGGCATGAAAACCGCTCTGGTTTTGTTCGTCCTGATTTTTACTCTGATTACAGGCGTTGAAGGCCAACAGGCCGAATTCGACCTGCTCATCCGCAACGGCCGTATCGTCGACGGCACGGGCAATCCTTCATTCGTAAACGATGTCGGGCTGCGCGACGGAAAGATTGCGGCGATCGGCTCGCTCGCCGGCGCCAGGGCCGCTCGCGTGATCGATGCGAACGGCCTCGCCGTGGCGCCTGGTTTCATCGACATTCACAACCACTCCGACGACACGGTCCTCGAAGACGGCGACGCCCAGAGTATGGTTCACCAGGGCGTGACTTCGATGATCTTCGGCGAGGGCGGCTCGGCCGCGCCTTCCGCGGAGTGGAAGGATTTTTCAAGCTATTTCGCCGAACTGAAGCGGCGCGGCGTTTCGACCAACATCGGGTCGTATATAGGCTCCAGCTCGGTGTGGACGACGGTTCACGGGCCAAGGGCCGGGCCGGCCTCCGATGACGAACGAAATCGCATGCGCGCCATCGTGCGAGAGGCGATGGAGCAGGGCGCGCTCGGCGTCGCCAGCTCTTTGAGCGGTCCGCCCGGCGTCTGGATAGACACCGATTCGATGGTGGCCATGTGTGAAGCCGCCGCCCCTTACGGCGGGATCTATTCGACCCACATGCGCACCGAAGGCGAGGGTGTTTTCAAAGCCGTCGGCGAAGCGCTGGAGATCGGCCGTCGCGCGCGCATACCGGTTGATATCATTCACCTGAAGATCGCCGAGCATAAACTCTGGGGCAAAATGCCGGAGCTGGTTTCGTTGATTACGGCGGCCCGCGCGCAAGGCCAGCTGGTCGAAGCGAATGTCTACCCGTACAGGGCGGGGCAGAACAACCTGTCGAGCATAATCCCACCCTGGGCGCACGAAGGCGGCGCCAGGGTGATGATTCAACGGCTCAATGACCCCGCGCTGCGCTCGCGGCTGGAAAGCGAGATCCTCAACGGCATTCCCGGCTCCGACTGGTACAACCATTACACCGCGACCGGCGGTTGGGAAGGAATGCTGCTGGTCACGTTCAGCAATCCGAAGTACAAGCAGTTCGAAGGCAAGCGCATGAGCGAAGTCATCAAGGCGGCGGGCAAGCCGCCGCTGGACGTTTTGTTCGAGTTGTTGACGGAGAACGGCGGGTCCGTCCCGACCGTTTATTTCCATCATTCGGAAGACGACATGCGATATGCGCTCAAACAACCTTTCGTCTCCATCGGGTCGGACGGAACCGCCGTCAGGAACGAAGGCCCGCTTGCCGCCGGCCATCCGCATCCGCGCTACTACGGGACCTTCCCTCGTGTGCTGGGGCGTTACGCGCGGGAAGAGAAGTTGATTTCACTCGAAGAGGCTGTGCGGAAGATGACTTCTGCAAACGCGGCCAAGATTCGCATTTACGACCGGGGTTTGTTGCGTCCCGGGCAGTGGGCGGATGTGACCGTCTTCGATCCAAACACCATCATTGACAACGCTACGTTCGAGCAACCGCACCAGTACGCGGCCGGCGTCGAATACGTCATCGTCAACGGCAAGATCGTTCTCGAACACGGCCGGCACACCGGCGCGCGACCGGGCGCGATTTTATACGGACAGGGGCGGAAGCAATGATTCAGGATCAGCGCCGCGAGCGGTCGCGAGCGCTATTGGCCACAGACGCCGCTCGCTACCGCTCGCGGCGCTGATCCGGCGCCTTAACCAATGCCTGATAACTTCGCTAACAGAGCAATGATGATCAGGAAGACATTATTGAAAGCGCTCATGGGCGCGACGTTGTTGTTCGTTGTGTCGGCAATCGCGACGGCGCAAAAGTCCGAGCGGGAGATCGCCGAATGGGTAATCCGCCAGGGCGGCCGCGTCATTATCAAATCCGGGCTCAAACCCGGGCGAGAATCCGACCGCGAGGCAGACAAGCCAATCGGAGATATCGCGCGGTTGCCCGCCGGCGAGGTTCACATCATCGGCGTCGATCTGGTCGGGACGCTGATCGAGCCGAAGGAACTGGAAAAGATCAGCGGGCTTACCGGGCTGAAGGAATTGTACCTGCCCGGACCAAGCTGGAATCCCGGCGCGGGCAGCAACCTGGATGCGAACGAAGAGTTGAAATTCCTCGCCGGCCTTAAGAATCTGGAGAAGTTACACTTCAGCCTTCATTTCCTGACCAACATCAATGCGCAGGACAAAGGGATCGCTCACCTCATCGGTCTGACGCAATTGAGAGAGTTTCGCTGCGCGCAGTGCCGGATCCAGAAGCTGAGCCTGGCGCCGCTGTCGAAATTGGAGTCGCTCGATCTCAGCCTCACGCCGTTCAATGACGAAGGGATGAAAGGGCTGGCCGGGTTGAAGGCGCTGCGGCGGCTCAACCTGCGCGACACCCTGGTGACGGACGAGGGGCTCAAATATCTGAGCGGCCTTACGCGCCTGCAGGAGTTGGACCTCAGCGGCGCGAAGGTCACGGACGCCGGATTGGCGTGGTTGCGTAATCTGACCGCGATGCGAAAGCTGAACCTGCTTGGCGCGCAAATCACTGACGCCTCGGTGGACGCGCTGGCCGGGATGGCGGGCCTGCAGGAGCTGAATCTTTACCGAAGCCGGATCACCAATGTCGGACTGGCTAAGCTGGGAACCTTGAAAGAATTGATCAACCTGGACCTGCGTTACAGCCGGGTGACGGGCGCCGGGGTAGACGCCTTTCGCGGCGCCGCGCCGAACTGCAAGGTCGTTTTCGTGAACTCGCGGGCGGCCAGGACGAATAACTTGGCGACGGATCGGCCGGCTGGAACTAGCGCAGAAGCCATCGCAACATGGGTGAAAGCCCTCGGGGGGAAAGCCGAGATTTCTGGCGGCCAATTGCGGACGATTTCACTTGCCGCGACCGGCATCAGCGACGCCCAGCTGGCGCATCTGGCTTCGTTGACTGGCGTTGAAAAGCTGGACCTTGAAGCGACGGAGATCGGCGATCTGGGACTGGCCGCGATCAAAAAAGCGGGGGGACTGACAGGTTTGAAGTCGCTGAATCTCAATAATACAACCGTGTCCGACAACGGGCTCGCTCATCTGGCGAATCTTCAACAGCTCCAGGAGCTGCGGTTGGCCGGGACATTGACGCGCGGCCCGGGTTTGGTAAACCTGAAAGGGCTGCCGTCGCTCGTCAGGCTGGATCTCTCGGGAGCGCCGGTCGGCGACGAAGGGCTGGGACAGGTCGCCGAGATTCCGACTATCGAACACCTGTCGTTGAGCTCGACGGATATAAGCAATGACGGATTGAAACACCTCGGCAAACTCGCGCGATTGCAGACGCTCGACCTGGACAGCACGGACGTCGGCGACGAGGGATTGAGGCGCCTGGGAACGCTCACAGGTTTGAGAGAGCTTTCGCTCAACCATACACGACTTACCGACAAAGGCCTCGATCATCTTCGAACTCTGGTCAACCTGGAACGGCTGGAATTATTTCGCACCCGCACAGGCGGCGCCGGCGCCGCGGTCATCGCGTCGCTCAAAAATCTCACGCGTCTCAATCTGGACTACACTTCGATTGACGACAAGGCGCTCGAACTTTTGAAAACGCTTCCACGCCTGCGGGAATTGCGGCTCGACACTACGGAAATCACCGACGCCGGGGTCGCATCGCTTCAGACAATGGCGAATCTCAGGTCGCTGAGCCTCTATCACACATTGGTTACGGAGCAGGGATATTCACAGTTGAAAGCCGCGCTGCCCGACTGCCGGATCATCTTCGACCGCGACTCGTCTCTGCCGAATCGCAGGAAAAGTCAGAGAGTCAAGGAAAGAAATTGGGTAAGAAACGAGAATGTAAATGCGCCGCTGTACCGTAGACTATCCGGCTTGCGGCTAACTTCCGCCGTTCTGAGACCGCCGAACTCATGGGAACACGACTGGATCACTGAAGCCGGCGGCGTGGTGACGCGAGACCGCGCGGGTCGCGTCACGGGCGTTGACCTGCGGGCCAGTTGGGTTACCGATTCCGATCTGGCGCGGCTTGCCGAGCTGCCCTGGCTTACGCATCTGGATCTGTCGCTGACTCGAATCACGGATCACGGGCTGCAGCAATTGAAAAACGCGCCGGGCATCGTGGACTTGAATCTTTACTACGCCGAACAGATCACCGACGAGGGCCTCTCGGCGTTGAAAAACTGGAAGCGGTTGAAGCGATTGAATCTGCGCGGGACGAAGATTACCGACACGACATTGGAGCACCTTGCGAACGTGACGACGCTGGAATCGCTGGACGCCGGCTTTGCGCAGATCACTGATGTCGGGCTCGATCGTCTCACCCCGCTGCAGAAGCTCAAGGAGCTGGTAATCGGCGGCAACAAACTCACTGACAACGGGCTGCAATCACTGCGGCAATTTCCCGGACTGACGGCGCTGAGCCTTGGCGGATCGCAGCGCACAGATTCCGGCTTATGGACGATCAGCCTGACCGAATCGGGACTTGACGCGATTACGACGCTGAAAGAATTGCGCGAGCTTCGGCTGGACGGCGCGCCGGTCTCAGCGCGCTGGCTGGAGAAGTTGAAAACGCTCAACAAGCTCGAGAGATTGAGCCTGCAGGGATGCAAACGGCTGGGCGACGACGCCGCGCCGCTGTTGGCCTCGTGGTCGTCGCTGCATATTCTGGATTTGAAAGGAACCGCGATGACTGAGAAGGGGCTTGCCGAGTTACGACGGGAAAAGCCGAACGCCAGAATTTTCCATTGACCTGCAGTCGCCAATAGCGCTTACCAGTAAATCTCCACTAGCCGAGACTCACCAATCTCCAAGTCCTTCGTAATCAGTGGCAAGTCCATGACCTTGGCCGTCGCGGTAATTACGCCATCGAACGGATCCGGGAAAGGATAGTAATATGCTTCAGTCGCAATTTCGACGCTGAAATCAGCCAGGTCAAACCCGCGTTGCGCTACCAGTCGCTCAGCCCAATCGCGATAGTCCTCCGCCAGTTCGATACGCCCCACTTTGAGCAGCATCGCAATCTCCCACAGCACGAAGGCGGGTACATAAATCAAAGCCTCTTCACGAATGGCTGCATCGAAAGCGCGGAGGGCTTTTTTGGAGAGTTGGCGATGCTTTCCGGTCGCATACCAGACGAGAGGGTGAGTATCAGTGATGAAGAGTGACATAGTTTACTCAACGAGTTGTCGGGCGCTTCGCTCAAGCGATTGACGGAACATCTCGGCGATCTCGGTTTTAGCGCTCTCCAAATCATCGAGCAGCGTCATCGATCCGACGAGATTCCAATCCTTGAGAAAACGCTCGCGCTCGGCGAGTTTCGAAAGGCGCTCAGCGTATGCGCCATCAGGTTGCGATTTCCCTGCCTCCCACCGCCACACCGTATTCTTGGGCGCGCCCAGCAGCGCTCCAAATTCAGCCAGGCTGCGCTTGCCGCGCAGCCGCTTGATCAATCGCGACGTCCAGCGAATCTTCTTTTCAGGCAAAGTAGCCGTCTCTACAGCCATGAAACGATTTTCCCCCTTCCATCTCCGTCTACACTTATAGTCTACAAGAAGGACTATTAGATCTCAATGGAATAAGGTCAAAGCGTGGAAGTTTTCAAGGGCTGGCGACCTCGTTACCCCAGTAATGCGCTCAGCTTCTTCGTCGCCGTCGGGAACTTGCCGAGGCCCGCATTCATTACATCATCGGCCAGCGTCAAATACAGATCGCCGAAAGTTCCAGTCATTCTTGAATGCAGTCCCGTAGCCAGCCGTCCGGCATGGCCTGCGACAATCAGCCCCAGACCGTGGTTCTTGTGCGGATTCGCCTCGGCATGTTCATGCACATAGACCAGGAGGCAATTATCCAACAGCGATCCTTCGCCTTCGGGAATGGATTTCAGCCTGGCCAGCAGGTAGGCGAATTCCTCCACGTGCCAGCGGCAAATGTCTCTGAGGACGCGCTGGCCGTCCGCGCCGTCCGCGCCCGGAGCTTTGCCGTCCGCATGCGTGTAATCGTGATGGCGCGCCGCCGTGTAACCAAGCCACGGGAACCGGCTCAGCCCCTGGCACTTTGTAAGCATGTAGGAGGCGACGCGCGTCTGCCCGCTCGCGAAGGCATGCGCCAACAGGTCGCTCTGGAGTTTGGCGATGCGCGGCCAATCCTTCATATCGCCTTCGAAATCGGGCGGATCGACACGGTGGTATTCAGGCGGCAATCCGGCGATCGCGCGCTCCAGGTCGCGTATGCTCGCCAGATGTTCTTCCACTCTGGACTGGTCGTCCGGCGCCAATTGTTTCTTCAAGGCCGCGGCGTCTTCACGGACCGCGTCCAGGATGCTGCGTTTGCGGTTGGCCCAGCCTTCTTCACGCCGGCCGAAGAGCCGGTCGAAGAGTTTGTGCGGGATCATCTCCGGCGGCAAAGCGCGCTCGTAACCGGCCCAGCTCATGTTTCGCTGTATGGATTCGCCGAAGGATTCCTGGGAGACGCCGATCTGCAAAGACCGGAAACGCGACTCGCCTTCGAGTTTCGCCGCGACGGCCTGATCTATGGAAGGCCCGGCCGTCCCGCGTCCGGTAAATAGCGTGCAACTCATCAGCGCGCTCATGGATTTGTGATGCCCGTTGCCAGGTCCGGGCATTGCGGCGGCGGCGTTGTCCAATCCACTGATGACGTGAATGTCGCGCCTGAATGGGGCCAGCGGCGCAAGGCAGGGCGTCATTCTATAATCCGGGCCGGTTTCGGCGGGAATCCAATATCGCTCCGGAATCCCATTGCCGTTGAACCACAGTACGAAGCGGGTCTCGATTGCCCTTTCGCCCTCATGAGCCGTGGCCGCATAAGCCGTCCCGCTCGTATTGAACATCGAGGTGAGCGGCGGCAGTCCGACGCTGACACTTGCCCCCGTCAGCGTGACGCCCTTCAAAAATCTGCGGCGAGACAATCTTCCCCGTCTGGTATTGATGTTGGACACGGGCAGCCCTCCCTCTCGAAGTTGGCGGATCGCTACCGCTCGCGATACTGATCTGAAAGTTCTCTGGAACGAATCAGTGAAATAATAAGCTCTTTGAATCGAAATTGCGATTTTCTGAAGTCTTCCGACACCTGCCTTATCAATGGCCTGTCGGCTTGCGTCTCCATGCGCCCGGATGCGTATCTGAAATATTGCTTGACCAGGCATTCCTGGCACTGCCGCGAACGAGCCAGCACTGCTCCCAGCTCGCGCGGCGAGGAGAACTTCGAGTCCGGAACGCCGGCGATAAAGCCGCCGGTATCAATTTCAAGATCCAGCGTTCTGCGCATGGGGCGACGCTCGCCTTCTTTCCTCTTGTCGAAAAACAGCAGCTTGAATTTCTCCCGCCGGGCGCCGATGGCGTCGAACTTCTCGAATCCGAATCCTATGGGATCGATCAGGTTGTGACAGGTCGAGCAACTGGGATTGGTGACGTGCTCACTCATCCGCTCGCGGTTCGTCTGCGGCTTCGCTTCGGTGATTTCCGGCAAATTCGTGTTCACGCCCGGCGGCGGCTCGGAAACATGCTGGCAAAGGAATTGCTCGCGTATGAAGAGTCCTCGCGCAGTCGGAGACGTGTCGTCAGGTTTTGCGGTCAGGGACAGAAAGAGGCCCTGCCCGAGCAGGCCGGAGCGTTCCGACTCCGCCGGAAATTCGACCCGGTCGAATTCCCTTGCCGGCGCCGGCATGCCGTAGATCGCCGCCAGATCGGCGTTGATGAAGCTGTAGTCGGCGGTGAACGCGTCCATGAAATTGCGGTCGTTCCAGACCAGGTCGGAGATGAAGCCGCGGGTCTCTTCAGTCATGGCGGCGGCGGCTTCGCGGTTGAAATTCGGGTAGCGGCGGCGATCTTTGGTGGCGGTCAGAAGGCGATCGAAGCGCATCCACTGCGAGACGAATTCGTCCAGCGACCGGCGCGCGCGCGGGTCGTTGAGCATCCGGCGGGCCGTCGCCTCGACGCCATCCGGCGTTGAAAGCTCGCCGCGCGCCGCGCTCTCGAATAACGCCGCATCGGGCATGCTGTCCCAGAGCATGTAAGAAAGCCTGCCGGCCGTGACATATGGCTTCAACTTCGGATCGGATGTTTTGTCCAGGCGGAACAGAAAACTCGGCGACTGGAGCATGGCTTCGACCGCAATCTGCGCGCCTTTGAAGAAATCCGCTTCGCGCCGGAATAGCTCCTCGTAACGTTTATGCTCGCCGATTTCCAGCGGGCGTCGAAAAGCTTTCAATCCGAATTCACGCACAAAACGCGCGCGGCACGCAGGCGTTGGTTTGCAGGGGATCAGTCCGCGGCGGTCTCCTCCCAGGAACGCGTTGCGCGCCAGACGCTCCGCCGCCGCGCTGTAAGACTCGACGAGCAGCGGCGATGGATTCTGCGACTGGTACTGGTTCTTAAAACCGTTGACGAAATCTTCGGGAGGAAACTGATTCGCGGGAGCGCTCTGGTCGCCGAGCAGATCGCGGACGGTGTTGTTATATTGGCTGTGAGTCAGCCGCCGCAGCGCCGGCGTGGGCCGCGCGGCGCCGGCGCCCGCCGATTTCTCCTCGTGGAGTTTCAACGCGCCGGCCGCTTCCCCATCAGACATTCTGGCCAGGCGCTGAACCCAGGCCTTCAATAACGCTTCCTCTTCGCCGCCAGGTTTAATCCGCCGGCCTCCGGCGTGCGGGACGCGATTTGTGGGTTTATTCAGGAGCAGCGATTCTTCCGGATTGTTGCGATCAATCAGCGCGACCAGCGACTTGCCGAAGGCCTCGATTTGATCGGCGTTCGCGTCCGCTTCGGGGAATTGCAATCTCGTCACCGACGCCACGCCGTCCTGGCTATGGCACGACCGGCAAGCCGCCTTCTCCAGAATCGGGTAAAGCCTCCTCGCGAAAGAGCTTTCCTGAGCCGGAGAGGAACCTTCCTGAGCCCAGATCGAAAAGAGAGCAAGAACCAGCAAAGCCTTGAACCCACCTGGTTTTCTTATGTTTTTGCGAAACATGTGAAGCAGATGTTTCAAATAAGCAGCTATTTGTAATTGAAAATCAAAAATGCAGGAGTAAATACACAACCCTGCTCAGTATATGTAACGGACAGGACTCTAGCAAACTTTTCCGGGCAAATTCCGGCGGCGCCAACCGCTGAGTTCAGTCATTATTCCTATTTCTCTTCGGTTTTAACTCGGCAGGCGTACTTCAACAGAGCCTCTCCCACGGAGCCGGGAACCACTTTCTTCCATTCAGGCTTCTCTTCTTTTTCCTCAGTCCCGTCCTTGTGAAGCCAGAGCCTGATTCTGGACGCTCGCCGTTCGCAATCATATTCATCGACGGCTTCCCTGTTGGCTTCCGCATCGCCAATCTGCTGTTTGATAGCCAGTTTGGGATACTTGGCGCTTTCCGCGTCCGTAAACCTATAGCAATCTCTCGCATGGAAGATAGTAATTTCTCCCGTATTCGCATTTGTCGTAGAGCCGATGTATTGCCATAAAG
>DASUFM010001036.1:0-9048 GCA_036274535.1 Blastocatellia bacterium | reverse complement strand
CCGGGGCGAAGAAATTGTGAATCGGCAAGCTAAATCATCGCCTGCGTAACATCAGCTCATAGTTCACAGGAGCGGTTTCGATTCTTCGTGACTAGTGATCGAAGTAAGACGACGATGGGCGAGCCTGATCAGCTCATCGTGATTGCATGGCATCGCGCGATATTTCGGCAACACTCCCGCTACACGGACAGCCGCGATCCTGCTTTGTTCCACCAGCACGGGAATTTCGGCATGTTCCTTGCTGGCGCGGAGGTTTCCGAGCAGAGGCTCGAGCAGTGAATGGGAGACATCGACCACCGCCAGATCGTGCCTGTCGCCGCTGACGTACCCCCATTCTTCGGGAAAGACGGCGCTGGCGATCTCGACTTCCTGCAAGTCGAAGGCGGACTGCAAACGCGGAATGCGCTCAGCCGAGTCGCTGATGATCAAAATGCTGGGGCGGTTCACGGGCTCCGGCTCACGGCCCTGTCGCTTCAACTGCAGAGTCTGATCGAGAGCGAAGCGCAGTTCTCCCAGGTTGACCGGCTTGCTGATGAAATCGTCGGCGCCGCCGCGCAAAGCGGCGACCGCATTCTCGAACAGCGTCTCCGCCGTGATCATGATCACGGCGGCCTCCGGGCTGTGGCGCTTGATCTCGCGCAGCAGATCCAGGCCGGAGCTGTCAGGCAGGTTGATGTCGAGCAATATCGCCGCCGGCCGCTCGGCGCGGAGGGCCGCCAGCGTCGTCGCGCCGGTCTCGGCTTCAACCGTCTCGTAGCCCCAATCGCGCAGCGCCTCGGCAAGCACCCATCGTATCGCCGGTTCGTCGTCTACAATTAATACTTTGTTCCAGTATTGATTACTCATATCTGATTCATATTTGATCGAGTTCTCTCGTCGCTCTCTACGACTACGACCGCAATAACCGTGCCGATGGATTTATTGCAACAATGAAGGGCGACAGCGCAATCAACCGGTTCAAGGCGTCCGAGGCTGTGTGTTTTTGCGCAGTAAGATGGGTAACTTTGCGCAGCGGTGGACAGGTCGCTAACTCTCCAACGCTCTCAGGGCGAGACCGCGGGCTACGGTGGTCAATTCTTCTCCGCCGCGCAGATGGTCCGCGCCGAATTTTCGTTTGAATATTCTCCTGACGGCAGGGACGAAGGCGGAACCGCCCGTCAGGAATACGCTGTCAACGGCGCCAGCGCTGACATTGCACCTCTCAAGCAGTCTGTCGACACAGCTTTCAATTCTGCTGATCGGAGGAGCGATCCAGGTCTCGAAATCGAGCCGGCGAACTTTCTCCCTGATCTCGACCGGCGAGTCTTTGAAGGAAAAGAGGCTCAGCTCATGGTTCGAGAGTTCCACTTTGGTCCGCTCGATAGCCCTGTAGAGTTTGTATCCGAGATCGTTCCAGATGATATGCAACAGCGCATCGATCTTCTCCTGCTCGGGAGATTGCGATCTTACCTGAGCCAGCATGCTTGTGGTTTGATGATCTTTCAGAAACGACACATGATGCCAACTGCTCAGCTTTTGATAGATCCACGATGGCATGGGCAGGAGTTTCCCCATCGATCTGTAGCTCGATCCCAGGCCCAATGCAGGCGCCACGATCGCCATCACTATTTCGCTGTCCAGCGCGTCACCCGCGACGCCGACTCCGTCATTACCCAGAATATTGCCGCGCTTGTCCCGCTCCCGCCTGGCAGTCGGCCCCAGCCTGATGAGTGAAAAGTCGCTGGTGCCGCCGCCGAAATCTCCGATCAGCACCAATTCATCGTGGTCAAGGTTCTGTTCATACTGGTACGCGGCGGCCACCGGTTCAAATTCGAAGCTGACCTCTTCGAAGCCCGCCTTTTCAGCGGCCGATCTGAGACGGTTGACGGCGAAATCGTCATCCGCTCCGTCCACGGCCCCCACAAAATGGACCGGCCTTCCTATCACCGCTTTTTTGCCGAAATCCCCCAGATTCTTCTCCGCCGCTTCTCTCAATTTTCTGAGGATAATGGCGATTAAATCATCGAGGCTGTAATTGCGTCCCATGATCATGGTGTGGGTGAAGGAACGGCTGGAAAGGTGCGACTTCATCGATTGTATCAGCCGCCCCTTACCGTCGGCTTCCAGATATTTGCTGATGGCGTCCGGCCCGGCGACGACCAGAGGCCTCCTGTCAGCCCCACGTTCCTCGGCGCTGAAATACAGTAACGATCTGAATGTCGTCAGCGCTGATTCCTCTTCGCTTTGAAATGTGGCGAGCCTTGATGCGCCGCTCGCGTCCGCGACAGCCAGCGCGCTATTTGTCGTGCCGAAATCTATTCCTACCGCCGTTCTCATACCACTGTTCGCGTATTGGAGTGGATTGCAATCTCAGGCGCCTTGCAATGAAATTCAGCGCCATGAGCTTCAACTTAACTCCATTGCGCTTACTTTTCCTGGCTTTCCAGGACGTGATTATAGCCTTGGCGCTGAGATAATGGCTAGAAAGGACCGCTTTTAGAGGTTCAGAGCAGCGGATATGCCGGCTGCGGCGTCGAAGCGATGACTTCAGCTAATATTTTGATTCCAGTTTCGATCCGTTCCGGCGTTTGATTGGAGAAATTCAGACGAAGAAAATGGTCTGGCTTTTCGTTGGCGAAAAAGGGCGCGCCGGGCACGAATGCGACTTTGGCCTCGATCGCCGCAGTTAATAGTTGCGTCGTGTCGAGTCCTTCAGGCAATTCGACCCATAAAAACATTCCCCCTTCAGGTTTCGTCCAGCGAACGCCGGAGGGAAAATGCCGCGACAGGGATTGCAGCATCGCTTCGCATCGTTCGCCATAAATTTGGCTGAGTTTCGACACGTGCGAGTCCGCATCGTTGTCCGTTAAATAACGATAAATGGCGAACTGCGAAATTGTGTTTGTGTGCAAATCCGTGGACTGTTTGGCCATCACCAGCCTGGCGCAGAGTTTCGGCTCCGCGACCACCCACGCCACCCGTAAACCGGGAGCGATCGTTTTGGAAAACGTGCTGATGTAGGTGACCAATCCTTCCGTGTCGAAGGATTTAATCGGAGGGAGAGCCTCGCCGCGGTACCGCAATTCGCCATACGGGTCGTCTTCCAGAATTCGCACGCCATATTTCGCCGCCAGGTTGAGCAGGCGCTTGCGGCGTTCCAGCGCGAGCGTCGTACCTGCCGGGTTTTGAAAATTCGCGACCAGATAAATCAATTTGATGTCGGGGTGATCGCGCAATGTCTGTTCGGCCGCTTCGACATTCATGCCCCCCTCATCGCCGGCGACGCTGATAAAATTCGCCTCGAATAACGAAAACGCCTGCAACGCGGCCAGATACGTCGGGCTTTCGACCAGAATTTTATCGCCCGGATCGACCAGCGTCTTGGAGAGCAAATCCAGGCCCTGCTGCGAACCGCTTGTAATCAAAATCTGGTTCGGCTCGGCGCTGACGCCTTTTGCGCGCATCCGCGCTGCAATCCATTCGCGCAGCGGCGCATGCCCTTCGGTAGTCGAATATTGCAGCGCCTTTTCGCCTTCCTCCAGAATCACGCGCCTGAACGCCTCCGCCATTGGCTCTTTCGGGAACAATTCCGGCGCAGGCAATCCGCCCGCGAACGAAATAATTTCGGGACGTTCCGTTACTTTTAAAATTTCGCGGACTGCGGAAACTGTCGTGGCTTCGATGCGGCGAGAAAAATACGTTTGCCGGGCAGGCGTAACATTCGATGTGGTCATTAGATTTTTCCGTGATCAGGCCGGAAGCGAGAGAGCCGGTCTGAGTTGTTCATTTTCCTTCTGCTTTTCCAGGCGACAGCGATCAAACGTCGGAAACGACTTTAATTTGCCCTCCACGACATTCCTTGCCAATATCCAATTTTCGATTGGACTGGTCCATTTTAGCTGGTTGCAAAGTGAAGAGAAAAAGCCGGGCGGGGGTAGGGCCCGGTAAGTGCCTTGCAAATAATCGGCGCGGTTAATGAGTGCAACTCAGGCGCCAAATGATGGTGTTGAATGTAGGGCATTTGGAGTGAGAACGAATGTCCTAAAACATCACACGATGAGGCTTGCAAGCGCAAAAATCACACATACAAAAAGCCGGGGTTAATCGCCCCGGCTTTTTGTGTCGAAAGCCTTTCGATCCAACACTTGTTCCCACGCCTATTGCGTTGGTGGAAAAGGAACGCACCTGCAGGTTGCAGGGTCGAGCCTTTGACTATCCAGACAAATCGGAATCGGCCTGCAAATTCCAATCACTGTGGGCGACGGGTTCGGAACCGGTACAGGCGCAGGCCGTTGCTTGCCAGTAACAAAAACTGCGAGAGCCGAAATCAAGGCGAGAAGTAGAGCCACTTTGTATTTCACCATGGTGATACCTCCATTTTTGTGTGGATTGTGGGCAGAAAACCTGCCTCATGACATAAAGACGCAAAACAGACGGAATGCTGCCGATCCCAATGAAAAAAGCCGGCTCATTCGTCCGGCTTGTCGCTCCCGTCTTTGCCGGGGCGCCGCTTCGTCGCTCAGATGTTGAGCGCTTGGATGTGTTCTTCGCCGAGTTCGGCGGCGATCGCGTCGACAAGATTCTCCGGGTAGATATCACCCTCTTTGACGCCCTTTTTGACTTTGGCGTTATGGATTCTAAGATCCAGAAGATCCTCGAAGACCTTGAAGTCCTCGGCGCGGTCCTCGCCTGAAAACTGCCGGCTGTCGCTCGTTATCACGAGCCTGCCATGTTTCGTCTCGGCCACACAATATTGGACGTTGCTGTCTTCGCTAACAAATTTGCGAATAATCCATCGCCCTTCAAATTGCTTCGTTCGCGTGTAGTTGGCGCCCGGGCTCTCAACCTTCACGATAAGTATTTCGTATCCTTCGTTTTTCAAATTTGCCTCCGTTCCTTTTGGTACAAATTCAACGTTTCGGCCGGGATGTTTAACAGGCTATCACCAGCCTCTTTCCCAGCCTAATCGGATAGCCGTAAGTCACTCTCCTTAGGCAAGATATTCCCGATGGCTGCTCATTATAGAGTCGCGACCTGCAACACCAGTTTTCCTCGAGTATGTCCCGCGACTCCGCGTTCGAACGCCTGCCGGGCCTTCTGCAGCGGGATTGTTTCCGCGATAACAGGGCGGATTACGCCGGAATCCATCAACGACGCGATTCTGCCGAGCTGTTCTCGATTGGGCTGTACGATGAAAAACACTCCGCGCCTGCCGCGAGCGCCATGCTCCGCCGCTTCGCTTTCAGGAATCGGCCCCGGCAAAGTGATAAGAATTCCCGCGACATATTCGAGCTGCAAAAAAGCGCTGACCCAGATCGGTCGAGATCCCGGAGAAGACGCTGACGCCGCAGTGGGCTAATGATGGCGCCACAATTTGGCTGTGTGGCGCCTGTGCGATTGATCGGAGCCTGTTTAAAAACATCCACGATCTCGAACAGCGCTCACTCACACCGAAGAGCGATCATCGGATCAACTTTCGTCGCGCGCCGCGCCGGAATCCAGCAGGCTAATAACGCCGCGCCCGCAAGCGCGATCGAGATCAGGATAAATGTCAGTGGATCGGTGGGAGTAACGCCGTACAGGAGCGGCGCCATAACGCGCGTCAGCGCGAACGCTCCAGCCATTCCCAGCGCCAATCCAACAATCGTCAGCTTCAGCCCCTGTCCAGTGACCAGCCGCAAAATGTCGCGCGTTCGCGCGCCGAGCGCCAGGCGAATGCCGATCTCATGCGTGCGCTGCGAGACGGCATAGGCCATCACCGCATAGAGCCCCACAGCCGAGAGCAGCATCGCGATCCCGGCGAACACGCCCATCAATGCGGCCATGATCCGTTTGGGCGCCGTTTGTTCATGTATTATCCGCTCCACGGTCTTGATGAAGTGAAGAGGCAGGGTTGGATCCATTTTCGCCACTTCGTCGCGCGCCGCGGATGAAAGAGCCAGTGGATCGCCGGCGGCGCGGAGGACGACGCCTATACCTTCAAGGGGTTCCTGCGCGTAGGGGAAATAGAAGGCGGGGACCGGAACTCTATCGAGGGCGGTGTCTTTGACATCACCAATGACGCCGATAATCTCCATCGGCTTATCCGCGAAGCCGTAACGTATGATCCGCTGACCGATGGCTTCCTGATTCGGAAAGAATCGGCGGACAAAGGCCTCATTGACGATTACGACTCTCGGCGTCTGCTCGTTATCACTACCAGTGAAACCGCGACCGCGGCGCAACGGTACTCCGATCGCGTTGAAATATCCGGGCGTCACGACGCGTAATGCGGCATAAGGCTCCTGGCCTTTCTCGGACGGCGGTCGCCCGGCAATCTCGAATCCGGCGGTGATGTAGGTCATGGTCATCGGAAGAACATTGGTTCCCCCGGCGGCAACGACGCCCGACAGCGATTCGAACCGCTTGAGCAACCGATCGTAAAAGTCGCGCCGCTGGGCTTCAGAATATCTCTTTTCGGGCAGCCAGAGCGTAAAGCTCAGCGCGCCGCGCGGATTGAAGCCCATGTCACCGCCCATCATGGCCACGAAGCTGCGAATCATCAGCCCCGCGCCGATCAGCAAAACCAGCGACAGGGCGATCTCAGCCACGACCAGCGCGCCGCGCGCCCGCTGGCGTGAACCTGAGGACGAAGCGCCTTTCGAGCCTTCCTTCAGAGACTCATTCAGATTCGGTTTGCTCGCCTGCAACGCAGGCATAAGACCAAAGACCATGCCGGTTATAATCGAAATCATCAATGTGAAGAGCAGCGCATTGCGATTGACGCCGAAATGATTGAGCCCAGGAACGAGGTTCAGGTAGTTTTCCGGCATGGCGGCTCTCAACAGATGAACCGCCCAGTAAGATGAGAGCAATCCGACGGCCCCGCCGGCGAGCGCCAGCATCAGGCTTTCGGTCAACAGCTGGCGAACAAGACGCCGGCGCGACGCTCCCAGCGCCAACCGAATCGCGGTCTCCTTCCGCCGTCCGAAGGCGCGGCTGAACAGCATATTCGCCAGATTGGCGCAGGCGATCAGCAGCACAAAAGCGACCGCGCCGGCGAGCGGCGTCACATACGGTTTTGCGTCGCGCGAGTAATCTTCATTCATCTCGACCACGTTGCTCAGGTTCGTCTCGGGAAAGAGCCGCCGCGCGCGCAGCGCAATGGCGTCCAGATCGGCGTTGGCCTGCGCAATGCTGACGCCCGGCTTTAGCAATCCAAGCGCCTGGAGTACATGAGACTTGCGATCGAGCTTCGCCTTGTCGTCGAAAGCCAGTGGCGTCAATATTTCGCAGCTATTGAAAGGAAAATTGAAATCCGGGGCCGTCACGCCGATCACGGTGAAGCTTTTTGAATTGAGCGTCAATCTCCGGCCCACTATATTCGGATCGGCGCCGAATCGGCGTTCCCACAGACTGTGTTTGAGCACAACTACCTGATCGTGTCCCGATTCATGTTCGCCGGGCAGAAATGTCCGGCCGAGCGCGGGCCTGGCGCCGAGCGCGTCGAAGAAGCCGGCGGAGACCCTGTAACCACCGAGCTGCTCAGGCTGTCCATCACCCACCAGGTCGAATCCGACTGGAGCAAAGGCGATAAGCCGTTCGAAGGTCCGGTTCTGTTCACGCCAATCGTTGAAATCGGCCGCCGTGACCCAGCTATATCTGAACTCCCCCGGGCGTTGCCATACCATCACCAGCCGATCCTGATTCGGAAAATTGAACGGGCGCAGAACCAATGCGTCCGCAATGCTGAAGATCGTAGTGTTCGCCGCGATCCCCGCCGCCAGTGTGATGACGGCGATTAACGTGAAGCCGGGATTCTTCATCAACATTCGCGCGCCGTAGCGAAGGTCCTGCAGCAAGTCCTCTAACCATCGTGTCCCGCGAGCGTCGCGGCACCGCTCCTTTACCTGCTCCGGGCCACCTAGAGCGAGCCGGGCCCGCCGCCGCGCTTCCTCGGGATCGAGGCCCTGCGCAATGAGATCAGCCGTGTGCTGGTCCAGATGGAAGCGCAGCTCTTTTTCGAGTTCCTCTTCCATCCTCTTTCGGCCCCACAATCTGCGCCACCATTTCATTTGGCGCCTCCTTCAGACAATTTCAGAATCAGACTGACGGCTTCAGTCAATCGCTGCCAGCTCGCGGATTCCGTTTCCAACTGCTGCCGCCCTTTCCGTGTCAGGCGGTAAAACTTAGCCTCTCGCCCTGTTTCGGTCGCCTTCCAGTCCGCAGCCAGCAGTCCTCGGTTTTCCAGCCGGTGCAACGCCGGATAAAGCGAGCCCTGCGGAACCTGGACCACGCCGCGCGAGACCTGATCGAGGCGTTGCGCGATGGCATAACCGTGAACAGGTCCGAGCGCGACAACTTTCAAGATCAACAGGTCCAACGTGCCCTGGGGGAGATCTGATTTCGTTGGCTTCATCGCTGTTTCCTCTTTCTTCCTTTCATTACTCTTGCCTACCACTTCTACATATTATACAAACAGGTGTAGAAGCGCAAGGCATTTGCCGGGAAGGCGGCTTGCCCCACCTGACTCTAAAAATATTGCTGTGGTCAGGCTGCTGCATGATCGTCAGTCTTTTCTTTTCCAGCCGCATCTTTTTCAGCCAAACGGGCATGGATGGGCCGGCCGACTCATATTTCGAAGCGCTCCAGGGAGCGATGAGGCAATTTTTCACCAGCGGCAGATTGTCGGCGGGAAATACGAGCGACATGACGCTCGCTTTCGCGAATTTCAAACAGGCCCTGGGCGGCGCGTTTCAGTGGGATTATTTGATCTACTGGTTGATTGCGGGTGGCTGGCTGGCATGGGGCTACAATCGGGAATCGCGGGATCGAAAGCCGCAGGCGGCGCAGCTTGAATTGAAGACCACACAACTGGAACAGCGGCTTACCGAAGCGCGCCTGCTCAATCTGAAAGCGCAACTTCATCTTTCACCGCGGCACACTGCCGGGACGCCAGAATTCAGACCCTTAGCGAGCCACGGAACCCCCTGGCGGCATAGTCCAGCTTTGCTTGTATTTTGGCCCATTCAAGCCCCTTATGGCGGTCCATGTTTTCCTCAAAACGGGCTTTCAATGCTCTGAGTAGTT
>DASUFM010001035.1:0-7634 GCA_036274535.1 Blastocatellia bacterium | reverse complement strand
GCCACGGTCGAAAATGCTGTAATTTTCGACTTACGGCGACATGTTTTCGCGCGCGGCGCCAGTACAGTTTGAAGAGATAAAAACACCGATCCCCTTCGGCCCTCTTCAGCGAGAACACTCGACAACACAACCCGGCCAACGCGCAGGAAGAGTGGGACGTGATTTTTGCGACACAGGTTCCCCCTCAGCGCCTGTGTCGAGGCTCATCCAAAGGAGAATAATCATGTTACGCAAAAGCATTTTGTTTCTTTCGCTTGCTTCGATCGCCGCGCTGACCGCATGGAAATTCATTCCGGGCGGTTCGACGACCGCCTGCGCCGCGTCGACATCAGCGCAGAATTGCGCGCTGCAAATCACGGTCAATCGCCCGGCGTTTGTCGGCACGGCCCAAAACCCTCAGACAGCCAGCGTCACCTGGAGCGTCACCAACCTGCCGCCCTGCTATCAGATCACCCAGTCCGAGGTTACTTTCACTATAACCCGGAATAACCAGCCCAATGTAGTTGTAAAGAAGACCATCACCGGGAACGGCACAAATGCCTCGGTAAGTCTGATAAACGCCCTGGGCTCCAATTTGGCGGCGGGGTTCCAACCTAACGCGATTATCGCCGAGGTCAGAGTGAAGGCCAGCGCCATTGATCCCAATAAGACTAAGACAGAGAGCAACACACTGTCGCTCTGATAGCCGCCCGGCGAATTTCATATGCCATATGCCATATTTCATATGGCATATGGCAATCGCCCTTCCACATATACAGCGGCAGGGCGCCCTATCCCCGCGAAATAGCCGAGTTCCCGGTAATCCTCACAATCGTGAATGACGAAATCGGCCCGCTTGCCCGCTTCCAGCGATCCGATCTGACCGCCGAGGCCCAGACTATACGCCGCATTGATCGTCGCGGCCGTGACGGCTTCGGCGGGCGACATCTTCATCTGCGCGGAGGCCAGTGTCATAACCAGGAGCATCGAAGGCGTGGGCGACGTCCCGGGATTGAAATCCGTAGCCAGGACGACCGCCAACCCCTCGTCAATCATCGCGCGAGCGTCCGGGTAGTGATGCGATCCGGTCATCAACACTGACGCCGGCAACAAGATTGGCTGGACATTGGCCGATTTGAGAGCTGAAATTTCGGCTCGGCCGGAGCGCTCAAGGTGGTCGGCGGTGATTGCTCGAAGTTCAGCCGCCAGCTGCGACCCTCCAATTTGCGTGAACTGATCCGCATGTACTCGCAACCCCATCCCCTGAGCTTGCGCCGCCCGCAAAATCCTGCGCGATTCATCCACGTCGAAAGCGCCGCTCTCGCAAAACACGTCGCAGAATCGCGCCAGCCCCTCGCGCGCGACCATCGGGATCATCTCGTTCACGATCAGATCGACATAGCCCGAACGGTTGTCTTTGTATTCATCAGGCAGGGCGTGCGCGCCGAGGAAGGTCGGAATCAACCGCAGCGGCGTTTCTTCGTCGAGCCGCCGAATCACCCGCAGCATTTTTATCTCGTCTTCGAGCGTCAATCCGTAGCCGGACTTGGCCTCGATCGTGGTCGTTCCCAAGCGCAGGAACCATTCGCTGTAGCGCTTCGAAGCGGCGAACAATTCGTCTTCGCTGGCGGCGCGAGTTTTGCGAACCGTAGAGATGATGCCGCCGCCCGAGGCCGCGATTTCCTGATAACTCTTCCCGGCCGCGCGCATCTCGAATTCATCGGCTCGATTGCCCGCGAAGACCGGATGCGTGTGCGCGTCTACGAAACCCGGCATGACCACGCGCCCGGCGGCGTAAACGACCTGGCAATCGACGTCGATTAACGTTTCGATCTCGCTGTTCGCGCCGGTACGGACAATGCGCCCGTCGCGAATGAGCATCGCGCCGTTATCGATGATCGCCAAATCGCGCATTTCGGCGCCGATGCGCGGTCGCCCCGGCCCGGCCAGAGTGACAATTTGAGAAGCGCCAACGACGGCAACTGATTTGCTCATATGTTTCGCGCCAACAGCCCGGAAGCGAACGAAAGCAGGCATGAAGCCGTAGCCATCACCGTCGCGCCGGCCACGTCCTGCTCCGGATCTACCTCTACCAGATCGATCGCCCGCACCAGCGGATGCGCCCCGCACAGCCAGGCCACGCGGCGCAATTCGTAAGGCGTCAATCCGCCCGGACGCGAGCCCGGAGTCGCGGGAGCGAAGACCCGGTCGAGCGAATCGATGTCCAGATCGACGTAGATGTGTTCGACGCGCTCCGAAAGATCGCCCAGGGATTCGGTCAGCAAGCGCTCGACGCCGTGCGAGCGAATCTGGCTCATCGTCACAACAGTGATTCCGGCGTCATTGGCTACCTGAGCATAGGCTTGCGAGTTGGCGAAGGGCTGAATGCCGATTTGAACGATGTTCTCGCCCGGCAGTCCGTCGGCCAGCAACGCCCGCACCGGATTCCCGTTCGTCAATCCCTTCGACAGATCGCGCAGGTCGAAATGCGCGTCGAGCGTGATCAGGCCGCAGTTTTCAAGAGAATCCGCGACGCCGTGAACGCCTGGTCTGGTAACGGCGTTGTCGCCGCCGATTACGACAACCGCCTCGGCCCCGGCAAGCGCGTCGCGAACCCCGTCCCTCAACGGCTCGAACGCCTCTTCCGGCTTCAGATCAGCGAGCGGCAGATCGCCCAGATCACGGGCTTCGATCGAACGCAGATCGGCGTCAGATTCAATGTCATAGCAACTGAACTTGCGCAGCATCGCGCGAACGGCAGCCGGCGCAAGGTCGCAGCGGCCCGGCGTGATCGAACCAAGCCGCAACGGCGCGCCGATCACCGCCAGACTGCGCTCTGAGGATGACTTGAATTCGCCCGCCAGCCATGCGCCGGCTCTCGGCCAATAAGGATCGTCCGAGCCCATTGATGTCATGCTTAATCCTTGATTTCGCCAAAGCGTTCGCGATAGCGCGCCAGCAGGG
This sequence comes from Blastocatellia bacterium, assembly GCA_036274535.1. GTDB lineage: Bacteria > Acidobacteriota > Blastocatellia > RBC074 > RBC074 > JAJVID01. The sequence continues at coordinate 4,691 of DASUFM010001035.1, read as the reverse complement.
CTTCCATTTCCTGCGCGCGTTGGTTTTCATTTTCGGCGCGGCGCCGTTCCTCTTCAGCGCGTTGTTTTTCAGTCTCAGCTCGCTGGCGCTCCTCTTCAGCGCGCTGGCGCGCCTCCTCGACGCGTTGTCGCTCCGCTTCCGCCAATTCACTACCTGTAGGCAGAACGGCGCCGTCCGGCCTCGCCCAGCGCAGCCAGACTGCAGTGACTCCACTGAATTCGCCTTCCCAACGCCGCAGCGTCAACCCTGTTTGCCGGCTGAATAATCCGCCTTCCTCATCTGGCTGAATCGGCTCGTAAACGCCTTCGCGAAGCGCAAAGCCGGCCAGTTCCTCACTGAACGGGTCGTACCAGAAATATTCCGGAGCTTTCAGATGATCCTGGTAAATCCGCTTCTTCTCACCCTTGTCGAAATCCCCTGTGCTTTCGGAGGTTAGTTCGATCACCACATCAGGCGGCTTGCCCTCCTGCCACGTGACCCAGCTTTTGCGCTCGCGTTTTTCGACGCCTTGCGCAACCAACACATCGGGGCCGCGAAAATCATGGTTCTTTACCTGCTGCGGGCTGAAATAAACGAACATATCACAGCCGACGAACACATCATCGCGGTCCGCCCAATACGCGCGCAGCGTTTCGATCAGCAGAAACATTTGCAGGACATGGCGCTCGCTCTCCATAGGCAATTCTTCGCTGTAAGGCAGATCATCCTCAGTCAGCCGAAGGTCGTCCTCGGAGAGTTCCAGGTAGTCGGGGGCGGAAATCGGCTGAACCGGTGTGAAAGCTGGATGAACAAATTTCGCTTCTTCCATATTCGATTTCTCCCCTATCGAAATGATCGACTCCGTCAATAAATCCTGACAGTTGGCGGCGACGCAAGAATGGCGTTTGAAAATTAAGCGCAACCACACAGTGGGACAATTTAAATGTGTCCCACTTCTTTTATTCCTCTGTGGCAACAGTGCGCGTCAATTTTGAATTCGCCAGCGGTATCCCAAACTACCGCACTCCAAAGGCTCCGCCGATTTATGCACAGTCTTCATTTATATACCACGCCCGAAACTCGAATACCATTTTTTTTCGCGCCGTAGCCCTATATAGGACTTTTTCTTCTTGCAAGACCGCCCTATATAGGGCTATATTCTCTTCGCGGCCCAAGCCATGAAGGGAGTCTACTTCTGTCGTTCTCCTGACTCCCTCATGGCGCATCCCCAGTACTTGCCCCTTTGACCCTCTTCCGTTACAGGAGTGATTTATGTCTTTTCTCGCAGTCGCTCTCTGCGCGCTGTGCGCGCCGTCGTATGTTTCAGCCGATACGATCGGATCAATAGCCGGCACAATCGACGACCTGGATCATGTCAGTTTCGAGGGAGTCGTGGCCGACTCGAGCGGCAATGTGATTGCCAACGCCCGCGTGTATGCGCGGCAAACGGGCGCCGGCGTCGAACGTTCAACCAGGACCAATCAGGAAGGCAGATATCGATTCACGACGCTCCCGCCAGGGGTTTACGAACTGCGCGTCGAGGCCGAAGGATTTCAGACCGCGCGCTATGGAAAGATCCGCGCCATTGCGGGCGCAACCATCCGCAACGATTTCAGGCTCGGCCTCGCCGCCATCGAGGCGCAGATAACGATCGACGCCTCATCGAATTCAGCGCTCGTCGACACGGCGCGGACGGTTGTCGGCGGCACGGTATCCAGGGAGCAGATCGACAAACTGCCCACGGAGTCGCGCAATCCGCTGGACCTGATCTACACGCTGCCCGGCGTCGGGCCGCCGGCGCTGAGCGTCCGGAACCTGGCCGAAGGAGACGTCCGGGACGATTTCCGCTCGACGCCTGAAGAGGCCGGAGTTTTTTCGCTCGCCGGCGGCGCGGCGTTTTCGAATAACATCACTATAGAAGGGATGGACAACAACGACGACCGCGGCGCCCGCGAAAGGATCATTCTTTCCACCCAGGCCGTCGAAGAAGTCCAGGTCATCACCAACCAGTTCTCGGCTGAATACGGAAGAGCTTCCGGCGGGCGCGTCAATCTGCGTCTGCGGGGCGGCTCGAATGAGTTTCATGGACAGGCTCTATATTATTTCCGGGACGAAAGCCTGAACGCCAATTCCTACTCGCGCAACGCCGACCCGGCGCGCGGATTCCGCATCCCGTATCAGGATCAGAATCCCGGGGCGAGCGTCGGCGGCCCACTCATCAGGAACAGGATTTTTATTTTCGGCGCTTACGAATACGACAACATCTATGACCGCGCGGAGATCGTCGCGCTTACGCCAGTCGAGGCCAACCCGGCGGTCCCATTGCCGCGGCCGAACGGCGCCGATCTTGGCGCCACGGCGCTTAACGGCAAAACCGGCCAGATCGTGAGCGTCAACGGCGGGGCGGCCGTAGGGTCATACGATGAGACGGTCACGACGCCCCGCGTCGCGCACACTTTTCAATCGCGCGTCGATTTCAAGCTCGGCGAAAAACACGACGCGTCGACGCTTTTCACGCTGGCTCGCAACCGCGACGAACGCGGCTTCCCCGGCGGGCGGCGCACACTGGACACGCTTCTCAGTTCCGGCCGCGACAGCCAGTCTTACGCCTTCTCCGACAACATCATCCTCACGTCGCGGATGATCAACACCGCTCGCTTCCAGTTCTCGCGGCTCAGGCCGGTCTTCGCCCCTCCGGCGGACAACCCGGTCGTCATCATTAACATTGACGATCCTCGCGACGTGATCGGCGACGCGGACGCCAATCCGCTCACCCGCTCCGGAAATCTGGTCGCCGGGGCGAGCACGCTCGCCGGAGTCGATCGCCGCGAGGATCGCTACCAGTTTCAGGACACACTGAATTACGCCCACGGCGCGCACACCACGAAAATCGGAGTAGACGCCCAGTTCATACGCTCGCGCTTCGTCGACCTGAGCGACACGACCGGGACCTTCGATTTCGACACCGTCGCCGATTTCCTCGCAAACGCTCCTTCGCGCTACAGGCACAGGTTCAACACCGACTCCGAACTGAACAACACTTACACTGGAGTCTTTTTCCAGCATGACTGGAAGCCGCTACGGAATCTGACGTTTTCATTCGGCCTGCGCTGGGAAAACGAGACGGTCCTTAAGGATCGAAACAACTTCAGCCCACGAATCTCTCTGGCCTGGGATCCGTTCAAAACCGGCAAAACAGCCGTACGCGCCGGCTACGGCATTTTCTACAACCGCGCCCTGCTGAGAACGCTAGACGATTTCACTCTGACCTCGAGAGCAATCCAGATAGACACTGACAATGAAGCGGCTGAACAACTGCTGGCGGAATTGCGATTCCCCGCCGCGCTGGCCGCGAACGATCCCAGAGTCGCCGAACTCGGCGTTCAAGAATCGGGCTTCCTCCGGCGAATCGGCCCGGGCTTCCGCATTCCCGAAAGTTATCAGGCCTCGCTCGGCATAGAACGCGAAGTCGCGAGGGGATTCAAAATCGAAGTCAACTACGTTTTCAACCGCGGCCTGCATCTCTGGCGCGAGATCAACGCCAACGCCCCGCGACTGCCCGAGGGCTTCGACAATTTCACTGATTACCTGCTCTCGCGCGATTTCGACAACTCTCGCAATCCAGCCACCGGGCAGCGGCCCATAACCGCGACCGGAAACGCCGACGTGGTTCGCTTCGACTTGAGCCAGACACCTAGCCGAACGATCACTGAAGGCGGCAGAGGCGGCAGAAGGATAGTTGTGATCGGTCTGAATAATCCGTCGACCGCCAATAACTCGATTGGACGCGCCGGCGCCCTGGCCGCGATTCGCAATCTTCGCCCCGACCCGTCCGTCACTCAAATCGAAGAATTGCAATCGCGCGGAAACAGTTATTACCACGGAGTGAGTTTCGAAGCGCGGCGTCGTCTTACTCAACGCGGCTTCATGCGCGCTTCTTTCACGATGAGCAAGCTTATTGATGACGGCGTTGTAAACACATCTTCTCCGCTGGTGGTGGGAGACTTCCGCCGCGAACGCTCCCTGAGCCTGCAGGACGCGCGGCGCCGCCTGGCGGTCAGCGGCAATTACCTCTTCCCCGTCTGGTTTGCCCGCCTGAATCTTTCGGGCGCATTAAATTACAGCTCATCATCCCCTTTCAGCATCGGCGTCAGAGGCGCCGACCGAAATCTCGACGATGTGAATAATGATCGCCCGAACTTCACCGGCGACCTTGCCCGGATCGTTTGGCGCCGCCCCGGCGAACCGCTGGACCCGGCGCTCAGCAGCGCGTTCTCCCTACCGACAATCGGCTCGTCGGGCAATCTACCGCGCAACGCCGGGCGAGGGCCGGGCGTTTACACGCTCAACCTGAGGCTGTCGCGAGAATTCGCATTCAGCGAGAGAAGCAGGGTTGAAATTCAGTTCGAGGCCTTCAACCCGATCAACGCGACGGTCTTCAACTTCGGCTCGGAGTTCATCGATTTCGGCGCGGCGGGCCTGGGCGATTTCCTTACTCCTCGACGAACCGTCAAACCACGGACGCTGCGCGTAGGATTGAAATTCGATTTTTGAGAGCTCGCTACGGTACGGCGCGTCAGCAATATGAGCATCGATGATTTGCGGACTACGGGGTGCATCAAGCGCAAATCATCAGCGAGCCGTACGGTACGGGAAGCGTCAGCGGCCTGAGCGTCAGTCAACAACCCCATTGACTGACGCTCAGGTCGCTG
>DASUFM010001034.1:0-5061 GCA_036274535.1 Blastocatellia bacterium | reverse complement strand
TGATACACTCCAGGTGCTGGCTCACCACTGGAATAAGCGGTTCCAAACCGGTGTCAGGCCGCTTTCAGCATTCGTGCTTTCAGCAGATCAGGCTTCGCTCGCCCGTACATCGCGCGTTTGACGAGTTTCAATCGATTTATCTGGCCTTCCACTCTGCCATTACTCCACTCATACGATAATGCGGCCACCACGGCTGGTCGATCTTGCTTTAAACTATCAACAAAAGATTGTAGTTCCGGAATGCGGCTCTCCATCACCTGACTGATCCAGCCGTCGAATCTCTCGGCTCGACGTTCCCGGACCATTTCCATAAATGAGAGGGCCAGTTCCCGGGCCGTTTTCACCTCCGGAGATAACCGGCAGAGACGCTCAATCATCTCACGCTCTTTGTTCTCCAATTTTTCTGGTTTGAGCAACATCCAGGCGGTCTTTCGCGGCGCCGGCGTCGGAATCAGCGTCTCGATTCGCGCCTGACGAACGGATCTCACTCCTTGAATTGAAGCCGCCGCTGGTGGCGTCGTTCTGTGATGCAGATAGTCCTGCCGTTGCAAATAATGATAGACGGATTTATAAGATCCGCGATAACCGCGGCCGCGCAGTTCTCTCCACAAGTTCATCACGTTACGACACCCTTCATTCCAGCGCTGTGCCAGATAGGAGAAATGCGGATCCAGCCTGCTCCGGCGATGCCTGACCTGTTCACGATACTCACCCTGCTTTAACCAGCGGAGGACAGTCCGGCAACTTTTCCCCACTCGCCCGGCGATCTCTTGATTGCTGAGCCCCTTCCGCTTCAATTCGATCACTTCGTTAAAGAGCGTGGCCTGTTGGTGACGCCGCTCCAGGACTTCTTTCGGCACTCGCCCTCGAAAGAAGCTCTGTGAAGGCGGCGCCACTTCAACCGGTCGTGACTGCTCTTCCGATTGCGGCGGCAACGAAAGTTGAGGCAATTCAATGACAGCATTAGCCGCCTCACGGATCAGGTGACACTGGCGAATCAGAAGCTTTTCCAGAGCCTCACTGAGATTCTTATTTAGATGCCACCGATCGGCAACCTGCAGCGCATCCGGCGCTCCTGTGCGGATGCCAGCAGCGTAAGCGCTGGAGCGATCACGCGTCACGACCTCGATTCCAGGGTGCGCCTTGAGCCATCGGGCTAACGTTTCAGCCTCACGATCCGGCAACAGATCGATCGTGGCGCGACGTTCGTGATCGACGATGATGGTTCCATATTTCTTCCCACGGCGAAAGGCGAAGTCATCAACTCCAAGCACGCGAACCTTTTCAACCGGCGCGAGATTGGCGCGTCGGACCCGATCCAACAAAGTGTCACGGCCGATCCGTAACCCCATTCCGTGTGCTTGGCGCGTTCCGGGCCTGCCGCCCATTGCCAGACCGAGCGTGGTGATCAGTTCATTGAAGCGGAGCGTTTGGTGGGCGTATCGTGCAGCCAACTGCGGCAAACCCTCGCAAAAGATCTGTTGCCGGCATTCCGGATTTCGGCAGAAGAATTTGCGAACTGAGAGGATCAGTTTGGCGGGAATGCCTTCCCACGGCAGGTCGGCCAGGCGCCGCCGGTATCGGCTATGCACCTTGTCCGATTCCCGGCCGCAGGACGGGCAGGCGGATTTCAGCGGCCTGGCTTTCGCGACCAGCCGGACTTCACCAGGATGAAGGGTTATCTTTTCAATCTTTAGCAGATTGGGAGCAGCGAGAATGGTCTTCATTCATCTATTTTCTCACTCCCGTCAACCCCTTCACCAAATCGTCGCCAGAGCCCAGTTATGTGTCCTGCGACATTCTGTCTCTTCAAAAGAAATTTCTTGCTTCTTACTATTGGGCTATGTAGAATTCTCTCTAGATAGGATACTCGCTAGAAAGAATCCTTGCTAGAAAGAATCCTATCAACAAAGTTTTAAGGAGGTCGTTATGGCCAGAGGATTTCTCACCTACACGACGGCGGTGATTTTGCAGGCGATAGCTAACGGCTATCTGTACGGTTTCGACATTATTGATATCACGGGAGTGCCTGGCGGGACGGTTTATCCGGCGCTACGTAGGCTGGAGGACGCGGGCTATCTCACGTCGGAGTGGGAAGAGCAGAGTATCGCGCAGACCGAGCCGCGACCGGCGCGCAAGTATTACGAACTGACGCGCGAAGGCCGGGAGATGCTGGCCGAAGCCATCAAACGCTACCGGCTGTTGGAACAGGCGCAGCCGAAAAAAGAACGTTCCACGAAACCGTCGCAAGCCTGATGAAAAGTTCGTAGTTCCGCCTTCAGGCGGAATAGTTTGGATTCACGGAATAGATCTTTACCTGAAGCTTCCGCCTGAAGGCGGGACTACAAACAGCTTTTCTGGGGAGGTCATCTGAAACCGCATCTCTGGCTGATCAAATTAATTGGCGTGATCGTGCCGCTCCGCTTGCGCGCAGATTGGCGGCGCGAGTGGGAATCGGAGTTGCGCCACCGCGAGGATTTATTGGCCGACTGGGATCGGCTGGACTGGCGCGGCAAGCTTGACCTGTTGCGGCGCAGTACGAGCGCGTTCTGGGACGCGCTGTGGCTGCAACCGAAAAGACTGGAGGATGAAATGTTTCAAGACCTGCGGTTTGGCGCGCGGATGCTGCTGAAAAATCCCGGCTTCACCGCCGTGGCTGTACTCACGCTGGCGCTTGGGATCGGGGCGAACACGGCCATCTTTAGCGTCGTCAACAGCGTATTGCTCAAACCTCTGCCTTATGCGCAACCTGAGCAGCTCGTGAATCTATGGGAGGCCGCGCCATGGGGGATGAGTCCCGTTTCCCCGGGCGCATTCACAGACTGGAGGGACGGCAGCTCGAGTCTCGAGGCGCTATCAGTGGTTCGCGACAAGTCGATGAATCTTGCCGGCGAAGGTCAGCCAGAACGTCTCATCGGGTTGGAGGTCTCGGAAAGTTATCTCCGGATTTTGCGGCTGCCGCCGATGCTGGGTCGCGGATTTTTGCCGGGCGAAGACAAACCCGGCGGCGACAACAAGGTAGCTGTTATCTCTCATGAGTTGTGGCGCCGGCGCTTCGGCGCTGATCCCGGGATCATCGGACGCGCGATTAGGTTGAATAGCGAGCCGTACACGGTCATCGGGATACTGCCGCCTAAAGCGTTTCTTGCCGGACAAGATCGTAATGAGGACTGGCAGTTCCTGATTCCATTCGTCTTCGGCGCCAGTGATGATCAGACTACGCGTAGTAACCATTTGTTTAACGTCATCGCGCGGCTCAAACCGGCCGTCTCGCGCGAGCAGGCTCAAACAGAGTTGACAGCCCTCAAACAACGGTTGCAGCCGCTCTATCCAACGGACAAAGAGGACTGGGCCGTCAAGGTCGCGCCATTACATGAGAGCGTTACCGGAGGAGTGAGGCCGACGCTGCTCACCCTCATGGGCGCAGTTGGATTTGTGCTGCTGATCGCCTGCGCGAACGTGGCCAACCTGCTGCTGGGCAAAGCGGCGAGCCGGCAGCAGGAGATGGCCATTCGCGCCGCGATGGGGGCCAGTCGCTGGCGTGTTGTCCGGCAGATGCTGACGGAAAGCTCATTGCTGGGTTTGCTCGGCGGATCTCTCGGGGTCGGCCTGGCTTATTGGGGAGCGCAAGCGTTGTCCAATTGGAGCGGCGATTTGCCGCGCGCCGATGAGGTCGTCATCGATGGGCGGGCGCTGGCGTTCTCGCTGCTCATCTCGATCGGCGCGGGACTGCTTTTTGGACTGATTCCCGCGCTGCAAGTTTCCGCATCCAACCTCAATGAAACCTTGAAGGAAGGCGGTCGAGGTTCGGTTACGAGATCAGGGAATCGGATGCGCGGTGGATTGATTGTCGCTGAGATCGCGCTGGCGCTGATGCTTCTGGCCGGGACCGGTTTGCTGGTTCGAAGTCTCTATCGACTGCTGAATGTCGATCCCGGCTTCAATCCACAAAACTCGCTGGCCATGGACTTATCGCTGCCGAAAGAAAGGTATCCGCTCTATAGCGACGCCCGGTCGCGATTCCTGCACAGAATATTCGAGAAACTGGAAGGGCTCCCCGGAGTGGAGGCGGCCGGAATGGCTTCGAGCGCGCCTCTGTCGGGAGTTTACAACGGCAGCGGTTTGAAACGCGTCGACCGGCCCGAACAGGATTACCACTCGTCATTCAATTCCGTGAGCGGAAATTACTTCAACGCATTGGGCGTTCCGCTTCTCCGAGGCCGCGCCTTTTCCGATCGCGATGATTTCACCAACGATCTGCATTTCACCAACGATCAATTAGTGGTCATTATAAATGAGGCCCTGGCAAAGAAGATGTTTCCCAACGAAGATCCGCTGGGCAAGCGCGTCCGCTTTTGGAATCACGAAGGCCGTGATCTGGAATGGGAAATTGTCGGGATCGTCGGGAATGTTCGACAGATGCAACTGGACGACGCGGCGCTGGAACGCTTCTACATTCCGCAAGCCTTCTTCTGGCAGGACGGCAGTCTGATCGTGCGGACGAAGGGCGAGCCGCTGGCCCTTACTGAAGCGATCCGCAAGGCAATACTGGGGCTCGATTCGGAAGTCCCGCTGTCGAATGTCCGCACGATGGAGCAGGTCGTTTCGAGCTCGCTTTCTACCCGCCGATTTACGCTCACGCTTCTGGGAATTTTCGCAGTAGCGGCGCTGGCCCTGGCAGTCATAGGGCTTTACGGCGTTATGGCCTATGCGGTGACATTGCGTACGCATGAGATCGGCATTCGCCTGGCCCTGGGCGCGCGGCGCGCTGATGTTCTGTGGTTGGTCCTGCGGCATGGAATGCGGCTCACGATATTGGGCCTTGCCGTTGGACTCGCCGGAGCGTTCGCGCTGACGGGCGTCCTGCGAAACCATCTCTACGAAACCGGCCCGACCGACTCGACGACCTTCGCCACTGTGTCGTTGCTGCTTGTCTTCGTCGCTTTGTTGGCCTGTCTGATTCCTGCTCGGCGCGCTACGAAGGTAGATCCGATGGCGGCGCTCCGCCATGACTGAATCGCTTCTCCTGGGACCTATAGGGCCTTTAGGATCTAATGGTTT
>DASUFM010001033.1:0-3197 GCA_036274535.1 Blastocatellia bacterium | reverse complement strand
TTTCCGGCGGAGACATCTGGACCGCGCCTGTCGGCGGCGGGGAGGCGCGACTGCTCATCTCGCATCCCGCGAACGAATCACGCCCGCTCTATTCGCCCGACGGCAAGCGGCTGGCTTTCGTGTCTACGCGGACCGGCGCCGGCGACGTCTATCTGTTGACGTTCGCGACGGGGGAGTTGAAGCGGTTGACCTTCGACGACGCCGCCGAGCAATTGGACGCGTGGTCGCGCGACGGGCGGTTCATTTATTTTTCATCGACGAGCCGCGACATTTCGGGGATGAACGATCTTTTCCGCGTCAAGGTCGACGGCGGGACGCCGATGCAGGTGAGCGCGGATCGTTACGCCAACGAATATTGGGCCGCGCCGTCGCCCGACGGGAATGTGGTGGCCTTCACGGCGCGCGGCGTCAGTTCGTCACAGTGGTGGCGCAACGGCCACAGCCACCTCGACGAATGCGAAATCTGGCTGCTGCGCGACTCCGGTTACGAGCGCTTCACGGACGGCGGCGTCAAGGAGATGTGGCCGATGTGGAGCGCCGACGGCAAACAGGTCTATTTCGTTTCAGACCGCGGCGGCGCGCAGAATGTATGGGTGAAGCCGTTAGGCGGCGCGGCCCGCCAGACCACCAAATTCAAAGACGGTCGCGTCCTGTGGCCGAACATTTCGTATGACGGCAGGCTGATCGTCTTCGAGCGCAATTTCAAAATCTGGAAGCTGGACACGGGCTCAGGCAATGCGACCGAGATAGCGATCACCCGTCGCGGCGCGCCAGCCGGACCCGCAGTCGAACGGATCAGCGTCGCAGGCCGATTGAGTGAGCTTGCGTTGTCGCCCGACGGGAAGAAGCTCGCGTTCGTCTCGCACGGCGAAGTCTTCGCGTCGTCAGCTAAAGACGGCGGCGAAGCTGCGCGAGTGACGAAGACGAGCGCCGCCGAATCGCAGATCGTCTGGGCGCCGGACAGCCGGAAGATCGCTTACGTTTCCGACCGCGAGGGCGCCTTCAATATTTACTCTTACGACTTCACCACTGACGCCGAAACGCCTCTGACGCGCGGGGCCGCCAACAGCTATGCGCCGTCGTTCTCGCCCGATGGCAAGACGATCGCCTTCATCAGAGATGGGCGTGAATTGCGCGCAATCGATCTCGAGGCTAAACAGGAGCGGTTGCTGGCGACGGCCTATCTGGAACGCCCGCCGATCATCAATGATCGCTTTTACGCCTGGTCGCCAGACGGCAAATGGATCGCCTATCTATCCGCGGGCGAGCGAGCGTTCACCAACGTCAGCGTGGTTCCGGCGGCGGGAGGCGAAAGCAAAAGGATCAGTTTCCTCGCAAACGCGTTCAGCGGCTCAGTCTCGTGGAGTCCGGACGGCAAATACATTCTGTTCAATACCTCGCAGCGCACTGAAGATGGCCGGCTCGCCCGCGTCGACCTCGTCCCGCGCACACCGAAATTCCGTGAAGATCAATTCCGCGATCTCTTCAAGGATCAAACCCCGCCTTCGCAGCGCCAGGAGCCGAAGCCCACGCCAGACATGAAAGATGTGAAAGACGAGAAGGCGCCGGAGAAAGCTAAAGACGAAAAGAAGCCGGTCGAGATCGCCTTTGAAGACATACGCCAGCGGTTGAGCTTTCTGCCCGTTGGGGTCGACGCCGGAGCGCAGACGATCAGCCAGGACGGCAAATCTGTCCTGATGACGGCCAGCGCCGAGGGACAGCAGAACCTGTACGTCTATTCGCTCGACGAATTATCGCGCGAGCCCGCAGTCTCGCGGCAACTCACTTCGACTCCCGGTTTCAAGGCCGACGCGCAGTTCACGCCGGACGGCAAAGAGGTCTTTTACCTGGAACAGGGGCGCATCAATATCGTCAATCTGGACAACAGGCAGACGCGCGCGCTCAATGTCACGGCTGAGATCGACGTCGATTTCGCAAAGGAAAAAATGGAGGTCTTCCACCAGGCCTGGTCTTACCTGCGGGATCATTTCTACGACTCCAATTTTCACGGCGTCAATTGGGATACTGTGCGGACCGTTTACGAACCGCGGATCGCGGGCGCCCGGACGCCGGACGAGATGAGGCGCCTGATCAACCTGATGATCGGTGAACTGAACGCGTCACACCTCGGGATCGGCGGGCCTTCGAGCGGCGCTTCTCCCGTTCAGCCTGTCGGAAGATTGGGGCTTCGCTTCGACCGCGTCGAATACGAGACAAAGGGCCAATTGCGGATCACCGAAGTGATCGCGCTCAGCCCGGCGGCCATCAGCGGCAAGATCAAAACCGGCGATTACCTGATCGCAATTGATGATGAGCGGATCGGCGCGAACACCAGCCTCGACGAACTGCTGGCGAACAAAGTCGGCCGCCGCGTCGCTCTGAAGATCGCATCTTCGGGCGCCGGGGGCAACGGCGCGGATGCGCGCGAAGTCGTGGTCCGGCCCGTCAGCCAGGGGACTGAGAAAGGGCTGCTATACAGGCAGTGGGTGAACGAGCGCCGGGCCTACGTCGAGAAGATCAGCAACGGGCGGCTCGGTTACGTTCACATGCCCGACATGTCGGCGAATTCGCTGACGCAGCTTTACGTAGATCTGGACACCGACAATCCGTCGCGCGAGGGAGTGGTCGTCGACGTCCGCAACAACAATGGCGGATTCGTTAACGCCTACGCGATTGACGTCTTCGCGAGGCGCGGCTATATGACGATGACCGTGCGCGGCTATCCATCAGCCCCGGCCCGCTCCATGCTCGGCCAGCGCGCCCTCGAACGCCCCACCATCCTGGTCACGAATCAACATTCGCTCTCCGACGCCGAGGATTTCACCGAAGGCTATCGCGCGCTCAAGCTCGGAAAAGTCGTCGGCGAGCCCACGGCCGGCTGGATCCTCTACACGTCGAACATGCCCCTCATCGACGGCACCATCGTCCGTCTCCCTTCCACGCGTGTGGACGATGTAAATGGAAAGATGATGGAGCTGGCGCCGCGGCCGGTGGACGTTCCGATCAAGCGGAGCGTCGGCGAGTCGTACTCAGGACACGACGTGCAGCTGGATACGGCCGTGGCGGAGCTACTGAAGCAGCTGGGGTCCAGGTAGATCCGGTGGAGCTCTACAGCCGGCCGGCGAGGGTGCTCCACTGGCTGACCGCGATTCTGCTCGTCGGTTCTTTCGCGATTGGCCTGTCGATGACGCGCTTCG
>DASUFM010001032.1:0-10150 GCA_036274535.1 Blastocatellia bacterium | reverse complement strand
AATAATACGCCCTGCCGCGTGGGTCTACGCCTTCTATGATATCCGGAGTGGACGAAACCACTCCCAGATGTGTCAGTCTCGCGCCGCGAATCTCTCCGACCGGCACATTGACGTTGAGGATCGTGCCCGCCGGCAACCCCTCTTTCAAGACTAGCGCCGTCAGATCAGCCGCGAAATTCGCGGCCGGCCTGAAATCGCCTTCGCGCGCGGCCAGGCTGACGGCGATGCCGGGCAGTTTGAAGATGGACGCTTCGAGCGCGCCGGCGACCGTGCCGGAATACGTCACGTCGTCGCCGAGGTTTGCGCCATGGTTGACGCCGGACACGACTATGTCCGGGCGTTCGGGCAGAATCTTCGTCAGAGCCAGCAATACACAGTCGGTCGGCGTGCCGTCAACCGTGTAACGCCGTTCGGCGATCCGGCGCGTGCGCAACGGCCTGGTCAACGTCAGCGAATGCGCTGTCGCGCTCTGCTCAGAAGTGGGCGCCACCACCGTGACTTCGCCGACCGCTTCGAGCGCGTTGGCGAGGGTCTCAATACCCTCGGAAAAATAACCGTCGTCGTTAGTGACTAAAATCTTCGGCATAAAACATCGGCATCTTGACCCATCCAGGCGGCCAATGGCAATAGGGTCAGCTATCATATTTCATATTTCATATTTCATATCACATATGAAAGTATGAAATATGAAATATGGTATATGACATATGTCCCGGTTGTATAATCGTTATGGGTATGCCGTTGAATACAAACTCACTATTAACAGATTCCGCCCGTATTCGCCGGATCGTGACGCAGGCCCTGCTGCTCATCGCGGCGGCGGCGGTCGTCGTCTGGCTGCTCTATGCGCTGCGAATGATCCTGCTGCTGCTGGCGTTCACGGCCATCTTCTGCTACCTGATCGCGCCGCTCGTGGAATTCTTTGAATTCTCGATCCCGGTAGGCAGATTCACTCTGCGCCTCCCGCACACGCTGGCGATCTTCATCGTCTATCTGTTGCTGGCCGGGGCCGTGGCGCTGACGATCGAAAAGTTCGGGCCGGTGCTCTCGGATCAGCTCAGCTCCTTTTTCGAGAACATGCCCAACTATGCTAAACAATTGGACCGGTATTCTAAACAACTCACTGCGCTGCCCAGGCGCTATCGTCTGCCTCCTGTCTGGCAGGAATCCCTGGCTGAAGGGTTAAACTCCGCGATTACCGGGTTGCTGGACTGGCTGCAGAATGTGGCGTTTAAAACCGTGGGTATGGCGCCTTACCTGCTCTGGCTGGTCCTGATCCCCATTCTGGGATTTTTCTTTTTAAAAGACGCGAAATCGATCAGCGACAGGTTCCTTTCATCGCTGACCGCCGCCGACATGCGCTTTCGGGTGGCCACATTTCTGAATGATGTGAGCGAGACAATGGCGGGATACATACGGGCGCAATTGCTGGCTTGTTTGATAGTCGGCGTGGTCGTGGGCCTGGGTCTCTGGCTGCTGGGACTGCCTTATCCGCTGGTCTTCGGGATCGGGGCCGGTTTGTTCGAATTCGTTCCGGTCGTCGGGCCGGTCTCGCTCGGCGCAGTCGCCGTGCTCGTGGCGAGTTTCCATTCGTGGCGCAACGCGCTTCTGGTGTTCGCCTTCATGTCGATCTATCGTGTGATTCACGATTACGTCATCTATCCGCGCCTGATCGGCCACAGCGTCGAGGTTCATCCGCTTGTGGTGATCCTGGCGGTTTTGAGCGGCGCGGAACTGGGCGGAGTGATCGGAGTATTCCTGAGCGTTCCCGTGGCCGCCCTGTTGATCGTTTGCCTGCGGCATTGGCGCGACCTGCGTCATGAGCGTTCGCTGGCGCTGGTCGAACATGAAGCCATAGAGCCGCAGAGACCATAAGACGGGGACGGAGGGACAGAGAGACGGAGAGACGGAGAGATCGAATCTCTCACTTCCCCTGTGGCGAATTTATATGAATAAACATCCGACGGACAGAGAATCATTGGAGCGCGATTGCGATTTGGAATTTTTCGTGGCGGGCGGCCCGGGCGGACAACATCGCAACAAGGTGGAAACCGGCGTCAGGCTGACGCATCGCCCCACCGGACTCGTCGTTACGGCGACCGAACGGCGGTCGCAATCGGCCAATCGCGAAGCCGCTTACGGGCGGATGGCCGAGAAACTCGAAATTTTGCAGCGCCCGCGCAAGCCCCGCAAAGCGACGAAACCCTCTGCATCGTCGAAACGCAAGCGCGTCGAGCAGAAACGCAAAGAAAGTGAGCGCAAACGAGCGCGAACCAAATGGAAAGCGGGAAATGCGGAGTAATCGGCTGCTCTGTCCTTAAGCGGTCAGGACGAAATATTTCATATGAAATATGATTGCTTCGCTTCGGCGCTCATCGCCTCCTTATCGCCGGGGGCGGCCCCGGGCGCAATGGAATAAGTCCCCTGAAGCTGCGTCCCATCGCAGGTCCCGCGTCCGATCCATATCCGCCTCCCTGTCCGCCCAGGATGTTTTGCGCGATCGACAGGCCCATCATCAATCTGAATTCGTTTGACTGCCAACGTTTAAGCAAAACGGCGGCGCGATCAAAATCCTTGCGCGCCAGGGCGGCGAAGAGCGGAACGATACTTCCGGAATATCCTCCCAGTGGGACTCCTTCGTTGATCCTGGCTTCGCCCTCCTCCATCCCGCCGAAGGTCTGAACCTCGATATTGGCGGCGATGAACCGGTTGAGCCGGTCGACGGCCGCATCGGTGATTTCGAAGCTCAGGTCGGGATTGAGATTAACGGCGGCGTTGGCGACGGCGATCTGGGCGTCGAGTTGATCGCTTCTCTGCATTCTCGATCCGATGAGCGCCCGGGCTTCATCCAACATTTCGCGCGCCGATTTCTCATCGCCTTTGGCCGCTGCGGAGGAAGCCCATCCGGCGAGCGCGGACGCCCGCTGTTCGTCAGTTCGCATGCGAGCGAGGGACTTCCTGGCCTCGGCGTATTTGCCTTCGCCGACGGCGCGCTCCGAGTTTCTGCGCTCAATGTTTGAAAGCAGGTCATTCGCCTGCCACTTATCCGGGACGTTTTCCCTGACGATCTTGCGGGCCGTTTCATCATCGCCCTGCTCAATTGCCTTGTGTACGGCCTGGTAATAGATGCTCTGGCGGAGTTCCTGCGGGGCTTTTGGAGCCAGCGCGAGCAATTCCTGCAGCGACTTGTTGTGAAAATCGCTTCCGTATTCCGCGTAAAACTTCTCATACGGACTCCCGTATTTGACCTTGTCGAATTGCGCGACCCTGGCGCGAACGGCGGCGATGCGGGACGGAAGGAATTTTTCGATGTCAGGGAGATAGTTCGGAATCTGCATGAGCAGATTCCGCGCCCTGTTGGCCTCGTCATTGTTGATCAGGCCGTTGACCGAGATCTTGAGCGCGGCGGCGGCGACGACCTCTAACGCGTCGCTATATGCTTGCCGTATCTCGGCGGCGTCAGGTTGCGGCGCGTTCGCCGCGTCCGGGTTATTTTGCGCATTGGCTGCCTCGTATGCGCGCGATCTCAGGACGTTCAATACGCTGAAAACGAAGCCGGACGCGTTGTAATCGGCCAGGATGTCCTGCGATTTCAGGCTGCCCATGATCTTCTCGGTCAGCGCCGAGGCGGTCTTCGGGTCTTTTCTTTGGAGAATGCTCCAGAGGTTGACGGCCTGATAATCCAATTTGCCATTCAGATACTCCTCGGCTATCCGCAAAGCCGTTTGCGGATCATTCTGAGCGACCTGATATGCCAGCTCCATTTCCACCATCCTCTCCTGCTGTTCCGCGCCGGGATCGCGGCCGTTATCGTTTTGCCGCAGCGACCGAGTCAGTTGCAGGAATTCCAGCGCCAATTTGGCGTCTCTTCTCGCCAGCATGCCGAGGACCCTCTGGCGCAGGGATGGCCGGTTGTATTGTCGCGCATATCGTGGATCGAAGTATTGCCCATCCTCCTGGGCCGCCTTCTCCCTGGCCTCACGCATCTGGGCGACGACCTGATCCATGGCCTCGCGCGCAAGCGCTCGCGCCCGTTCTTCATCGCGCGCCCATAAAAGCTCCGACGCCCCGGTCAGGATGTAGACTCGATTTTCCGCCAGTCTCAATGACGCCGCTTCGGCGACCAGTTCATCGACCAGCGCCAGCGCCTTCTTCTCAAGCTCCTTCGCGGCTTTTTTCTCTTCCTCCGTCTGCTGTGATTCCTGCGGCGGCGCCGGCTGTTGCGCCGACAGAGACGAAGCGAGCGACAAAGCGATGACGGCTGTGCAAACGGCCGAAAATACTTTACGGGACTTCAGAGTCATAACGACCTCCCTGGAAACCGAAGATGGAAGATGGAAGATGGAAAGTAAAGCAGCGATCTTCCATCCTCCATCTTCTATCCTCAATCCTCAATCCTCGACGTTCGGATTTTCTCGCCGCCAAGGATTCTATTCAGGAGCGTCAGGGAAATCGCCAGCCTGACCTCGTTGACATCCCAGCGTCTGAGGACCGCCACCGTGCGGTCGATATCTTTTCGCGCGAAAGCGAGCAATTGCTGATCAAGATTGTTGGTGATGTTGGCGTATTCGCCGGCGTTCATGAGCATTTCTCCGTCCATGACGTTTGGGGGGGCCTGGACGTTGAAGGTTCCCTGGTCAAATTTGGTGATGGTGGCCACGGCGTTCAGGATCGTATTCAGGCGGTCAATCGTTGATCCCAGAATCTCGAAAGCCCGGTCCCGGTCGACATTCAGAGAGGCGGTGGCCAGGGCCAACTGCGCTTCGACCTGCCTGCGCGTCTCCACCTGATCGCCGAGCAGTTCGCCTGCTTCTTTGAGCAATTCCCGCTGCGATTTCTGATCCTTTTCGGCCTCGGCCTTCACGGCGAGTTCAATCAGAGCCATGGCGCGCTCCTGGTTCGACCCTAATCGCGAGATATTCTTACGCGCGTCTTCCAGCCTGGATTCCTTAATCGCCCGCTCTGTCTCCTTCATATCGATCACGGCAAAGAGCGACTCCTGCGACCCGTCATTCGGCAGGAAATCTTTCACGATCTGGCGCGCGCGCGCCGTATCTCCCTGCTCGATAAGTTTCATCACGGCTTGCGAGTAGAGCATGTCCCTGTTTTCTTCCTGCGATTTGGCGGCCATCGCGATCAGATCGTCAGGGGATTTATTCTCCATATCTTCGAACGCCGCCTGCGTTTCCGGCTGGCGATAGAAGGCTTTGTCGAATTGCGTGAGTTTCGTCCGCGCCGCCTGCGCGCGCGCGGGCAGATATTTCTCGATTTCCGGGAGGAAGACCTGAACCTGCGTCAGCAGGTCTCGCGCTCGCCCCTGTTCCTGAATATCCAGCAACTGCGCCGCCGTGACTTTTAGCGCCGTCGAAACCATCAGGTCGAGCAGATCACGAAACATTTCCCGCGCCTCCTGCGGCGACTGAGCGTCTTTGGCATTCTGGCCCGAAGGCCGCATCTGCGAGCGCAATTGGGCCAGCATGGAAGTCACAATGTAGATGGCCTGATAATCTTTCGACGCGTCAACCGATTTGATGGCGGAGATAATCTCGCCGGAGAGCTTCGCAGCGGCCTTCGGGTCCTTGTTCAGCAGGTTCGCCCAGATTTCATAGACCTGATGATTGATCCCCTGTTTAAGACTTTCTTCGGCTATCTGCAGGGCCGCGCCCGGATCGTTTTCGGCTATGCGGGCGGCCAGCTGCATCTCGAAATCCTTCTCGAAATCAGGCGAGGAGCCCTTGCCGCCCAACAATTTTCCCGCATCGGGAAGGCGGGATGATCGCAGGAAATCCAGGGCCATCCGGCTGTCCTTCGCGGCTATGGTCTGAAGCAACTGCGTACGCAACTCCATGCGAGCGCTGATCGCCTGCAGAGCTTGCAACCCGCCGGGCTCGCCCTGTGATGAGGCCTGGGTCGGAGACGGCTGATTGATGGCCATGAATTGATTGACCGCTTCGCCCAGAAGCGCCCGGGCGCGGTCCTCATTATGCTTCCAGAACAGATCGGCTGCCGTGGTTAGAACATAGATCCGATTCTCCACCAGTCTCAACGACATGGCTTCGCCGACCACTTGGTCGAGCAGCGCGAGCGCCTTGTTCTCCAGTTCTTTGTCCTCACTTTGGGATTTGCCTTCTTGTTGTTGTTGAGGCGTGGCGGGAGTCTGCGCCTGGGCAGGCGGGCAAATTAACAGCGCCCCCAGAAGTGGCGCCATAAATCGCTTCAGCGTCATGATACATACTCCTTGTTTCAGGACGACGTAGATATGATGACGTTACATTGAACGTTTTGTCTATCGCGACTTGCGCCTTGACAGCGCGCGTTTTAATTCAATGGCCTTAAAGTCAGGGCCGGAGAACACAAAAAGCGCAAAGAAATATATTGGTAGCCTTGCGCTTTTTGTGTCCCTTCTTCCGTGCTTTTTGTGTTTCCCTTCTAACCTTAACGCCATTGCGCTTTAGTCCGCGCCACTACGGTTTCTCATCCTCCTCATCCTCCTCATCCCCCTCATCATCTTCATACTCGTCCTCACCCTCATACTCCTCATCCTCATCCTCATCCTCATCTATTTCCTCATAGAGCTCGCCTTCCGCCGGCTCTTCGTATAGATAACGGATGCTGTCTTTACGGAGAAACATCTTCGGGCTGCCGTTAGCGGGACCGAGGCTGAAAGTGTCTTTGTCGTAATAGCGCACATAACCGCGCACCTTTTCTCCGGTGTCGAGCACGACGACGATAGGGATTGCGGAAGTCATTAATTGTTTCATGTACCAGGCTTCCATGCCGGTGCTGTCAATGGACTGGGCCGGAGCCTTCTTCACTACTTTCTTTTTGCGTTTGGGCGCGCGCTTCTTACTCTTCTTGGGGCCGCCGCCACCGCCTCCACCGCTTGAGGATCTACCGAATTTTCCGCCGCCGCCTCCGCCTCCCTGCTTGCCGCCGAATTTACCGCCCCTGCCCGGCTTACCCGGCTTTCCTCCGAATGATTTTTTCTTAGCGGGCTTGCGGCCCCCTCTGAATATAGGCATAAAGACTCCGGTCTATTGGTTACCTGACTATTTGCCCGGCTGGTTGCCTGGCCGTTTCAATGGAAACGCCGTGGTTATACTGCGTTGACGTCGTTGTTCTCGAATGCTTGCGATGCGTTTTTGAATATATGTCGGCTGTTTCGGATCAGGCTCGGTCTGTTCCAGTATCCGAATAGCCTGGTCGTATTGGAGAGTGCGCATGTAACAATCGGCCACGCTGAAACGAGCGGCGCGGCGGACCATGGAGTCCGTAGTGTTGGACGCCACCGTCTGGTAAGCCGGGATGGCTTCCTCATACTCATCGCGCAAAAGCCTGATGCCTCCGATCCGCAAATAGGCTCGCTCGGTCAGATTGTCGTAAGAGGCGCCGGTGACGACTTTCTGATACTCGGCCAGCGCCTGTCCGCGGTCATTCAACTCCAAATACATATCGGCGATATTGAGCCGCAGGCGGCGGCGCTCGCTGACATCGGTGATCTTCGGCAAAACGCCTTCGTATTCACTGATGGCCTCTCGATACTTTCTGGTCAGGCTGTAACAATCGCCCAGGCGCACCCGGGCCTCGACGATGTCGGGCGATTTCGGGAACTCCTCAATGAAGTGAATGTACTGTTCGATGGCGCGGTCGTATTTCTTGAGATCACGCCGGTAAATCGTCGCCAATTTCAGCCGGGCGAATTCAGCCTTGTCACTCCCCGGATTCTCTTTGAGAAACCGCTCGTAATACTCCGCCGCCGCGGCGTAATCGGTATTATCCCAGGCCACCTGCGCCTTATCGAGGAGCGCGCCGCTGGAACAGGAAAGACCGAATGTAGCCAGCGCAAGGAGGCAGGCGGTTAACAGCAAATTTATGAAAGTTGGAGCTTTGTTGATATGTGCGTGGGGTAACACCTGCGTCGTTTTTTCCATCTCTCATTTTCCACCTTCTGTCTTCTGTCATTTGTCATCGGTCAATGGTCGTTTGTCACTGGGCGCCAATGACGAATGACCATTGACTGACGACAAATTTACTTTCAAGCCTCCGCCTCTTCGGCGACCTGCCCGCTCTGCTGCTCGACGAGCGAAGCGCTGGCCACCAGATCGCCGCTTGACGTGTCGATCAGTTTGACGCCCTGGGCGCTGCGGCCGGTGGCGCGAATCTTTTCGGCTTCGAGGCGGATCAGTTTGCCCGCGGTGTTGATGATCAGCACCTCACTCTCTTTGGCGACCGGCATGACGGCGACGACCTTGCCGTTCTTGTCGGTGGTCTTGATGTTGATCACGCCTTTGCCGCCGCGCGAGGTCACGCGGTATTCCGAGAGCGGCGTCTGCTTGCCGAATCCATTGCTGGTGACACTCAGCATCTGTTCGTCGCCTTCCACCGCCACGACGCTGACCACATAATCGTCGTCGCGGAGCGTGACGCCTCGGACGCCGCGAGCTTGACGTCCCATGTCGCGCACTTCCTCTTCGGGGAAACAGATCGCCATGCCTTCATGGGTGGCCAGGAAGATCTTCTTCGCGCCGTCGGTCAGTTCCACGGCCATCAGTTCGTCGCCTTCGTCGACGCCCATGGCGATGATGCCGTTTTGCCGGATGTTGGCGAATTCGGAAAGCTCCGTCTTCTTGATCACGCCTTTGCGGGTGACCATCACGGCGTATTGCCCCTCGGCGAATTCGCGAACCGGGATCACGCCCGCGACCCTCTCGGACGACGGCAGGCTGATCAGGTTGACGATGGCCTTGCCCTTGCCCGCAGCCGTGGCGTCGGGGATCTCATGGACTTTCAGTTTATAAACCTTCCCCTCGTTCGTGAAGACCATCAGGTAGCTGTGGGTGGAAGCGATGAAGATGTGCGAGACGACGTCCTCCGACCGCGTGCTCATGCCCTTGCGCCCGGACCCGCCGCGCTTCTGCGAGCGGTAGGCCGTCAGCGGAGTGCGTTTGACGTAGCCCGAATGGGTCAGCGTGATCACCACGTCCTCGTCCGCGATCAGATCTTCGAGCGTCAGTTCGACGCCGGAATCCACGATCTGCGTTCGGCGTTCGTCGGCGTAATCCTTCTGAACCGCGCGCAATTCCTTGACGATCACGCTCCGCAGCACGCGGTCGCTCGCCAGAATCTCTTCCAGCTCGGCGATCAGCCTGATCACTTCCTCGTACTCGTCGATGAGCTTCTGGCGTTCGAGGGCCGCGAGGCGGCGAAGTTGCATGTCGAGTATCGCCTGCGCCTGAATCTCAGTGAACTTGAATTTGTTGACCAGTCCCTGCTTGGCGTCGTCGGTGGATTTCGACCCGCGAATCAGCTTGATGATCTCGTCGATGATGTCGATGGCCTTCTTGAGGCCTTCCAATATGTGCGCGCGATGCCTGGCCTTCTTCAACTCGTACGTGGTGCGGTTGCGCACGACTTCGCGGCGGAAGGCGATGAATTCGTTGAGCGTATCGGCCAGGTTGAGAATCCTCGGCTGGCCGTTGACGATCGAAAGATTGATCATCCCGAACGAGATCTGCATCTGCGTCATCTTGTAGAGCTTGTTCAGAATGATCTGCGGGACGGCGTCGCGTTTGAGTTCGATGACGATGCGGACTTTCTTCTGCGCGGCCGATTCGCGGTCGGTTTCGTCACGGATTTCCGAAATGCCTTCGACCTTCTTGTCGTTGACCAGATCGGCGATATGTTCGATCAACTTCGCCTTGTTGACCTGGAAAGGAATCTCGGTGATGACGATGGCGTCGCGCTCCTGCGCGCCGCGCCCGATTCTGTCAATCGCGGCCCTCGCGCGAAGCTGCATCACTCCGCGGCCGGTCTCGTAGGCCTGCTTGATGCCCTCGCGTCCGTATATGAACCCGCCGGTGGGGAAATCCGGCCCCGGCACGATTTTGAACAACTCCTCGGCCTTCGTGTTCGGATGCTGAACCAGTTGAATTGTCGCTTCGATGATCTCGCCAATGTTGTGCGGCGGAATCTTGGTCGCCATGCCGACAGCGATCCCGTCAGAACCGTTGATCAGCAGGTTCGGCGCGCGAGTCGGCAATACGGTCGGCTCCTGCCGCGATTCGTCATAGTTCGGAATGAATTTGACGGTCTCTTTCTCGATGTCGGCGAGCATCTCGGTCGCGATGCGCGTGAGGCGCGCTTCGGTATA
>DASUFM010001031.1:0-2245 GCA_036274535.1 Blastocatellia bacterium | reverse complement strand
GGGGCAATCAAGCCAGCAAAAGCTGAGGTAATGTACAAATGTCAAATCTGTGGTAACAACTCGCAACCTCGAACTCCCGCCTATCGAATCACAATAGAAACCCGTCAAGTCCACTATCCGCATCGCACAAAAGTGAATGCCTGCTATAAGCTTCAACGTGACGGAACCACGAAGTTCGTCAGAATGGACGATACTGGCGGTTCCGGGCTGGAAAGCGCTCGCGAGGCGATGGTGTGTCACGGCTGTTTCGTCAAATTTACGAAGCCGGCCTGACGCGTTGATGGTGGGACAATTTAAAAAATTGTCCCACCTATAATTATCATTACGGTTTGTAGCCCTGCCACAGCCAGCGCAGGCTGTCCGGCAGAATCGCGCGCCCGTGCCGGTCGCTGTGGAAGCCGTGTCCGAATTCGAATTTGAAATCGTATTTGGCGAAGGCCAGTGATTTGGCCATCTGCTGATTGGCCAGAGGCCAGTTGCCGTGTTGATTGTCCAGGTCGTTTTCGCCGTCCTGCAGAAAGACGCGGATCGGTTTCTTTGGAGTCGTCTTGCGAATCAGCGCCGGGTAATTGTGCCCGCCTTCGCGCAACGTAGGCCCGTTGGCGATGTTGGTAAAGCTGCCGACCCAGGACAGGACTCTGCTGAACTCATTCGGGCGCTCCCACGCGACGGTGAACGCGCAGATGCCGCCGCTGCTGATGCCGCCGATCGCGCGGCTCGCGGCGTCATGGCGCAGTTTGTAAGTCTTTTCGACTTCGGGAAGCATCTCTTCGAGCAGGAACCGGGCGTACTGGTCCGAGAGCGTGTCATATTCAAAACTGCGGTTCGGCTTGCCGTCGGGCCTCATTCCCGGCGAAATGAAAACGCCGATGATGACCGGCAGTTCGCCTTTCGCAATCATGTTGTCGAAGACCACCGGAATGTAATTCTTCGCGCTCTGTCCGTCCTGAAAGACCATCAGGCACGCCGGATTCTCAGGCTTGTATTGCGCAGGGACATAGACCCACCAGTTGCGAGTCGTCCCTTCGAAAATTTTGCTCGTCCATTTCGATTGCTGAATCAGTTTACCTTCCGGGATGCCCGGCTGCTTTTTGGCTTCGGGCGGAGTGGTGTAGACCTCCAGGTTTCCGCCGCCGATCTTCTTGTCGCCTATCTCGTATTGCCATCTGTACGCCGCGCCCCAGGAAAATTCGGTAACGGCCGCGTAAACGTTCGTCGAGCCGATACGGTTCAACGGCAGCAGTAACTTCGCGTCAGACGACACGACGCGCGGCATGACTTTAGCGTCGGGAATTTCGATCGCCCAGGCGACGGTCAGCTCATCGATTTTCGGCGCGGGGCCTTTCGACAAATCCGAAATGTCCTTGCCGAAATACTCGCGAACCTGCGCGGCGAGCTTTTCAGCGGCGGCGCCGCCAGGCCGGGCCTGCAGCGCGGTCTGCAAAGACTTCGGCGTGAGTTGACTCTCCTGCTGCGCAAAGGCCGCCAGCGAGAACAACACAACAAGAGCGGGCATGATCCATGAATACATCTGGGAATTCATCTGGGAATGCATCCGGGTTCCTTTCGATTGTTTGGGATGATATTGAAGCGAGGGCAATTTACCATCAAAGAAAAGCATTTACCATTTTCCATATGGGATTTGAGATTGCCTGGAAATCGTCAGATCTGCGCCTCTTACAATGACCAATCTCAAATCTCAAATCTCATATGGAAAATCGTTGTTCATGAACAATTAAGATCTTACCTGAACAGACCGTAACTCCGGAGAGATCGCCAGGCTTCTTCTACCAACTCGGCCCATCGGTTTCAGTCGTGCCGCAGCGCAATTATCGGATCAACCTTCGCCGCGCGTCGCGCCGGGATCCAACAGGCCAACAGCGCAATAAGAACGAGCAACACAGCAGTCGCGCCGAACGTCGAGGGATCCGTCGCGCTCACCCCGAACAGCAGCGTGGACATCAGGCGCGTCAATGCAAAAGCGGCTACCAATCCTGTCGTTATGCCGATCATTGTCAATCGCATTCCCTGTCCGACGACCAGCCGCAGAATCTCGCGCTGCCCCGCGCCTAGCGCCAGGCGAATGCCGATTTCATTCCTGCGTTGTGTGACCGCATAGCTCAGCACGCCGTAGATGCCGACCGCTCCGAGCAGCAACGCCGCCGCGGCGAATATGCCGAGCAACCGCATAGAAAATTGCCGTTGTGCGACCGACACCGAGAGCAGTTGATTGAGTGTCACGACG
>DASUFM010001030.1:0-3517 GCA_036274535.1 Blastocatellia bacterium | reverse complement strand
CTGTCATCGTGAGCGGAGTTTCGGGTGGTCACGCGGGGGCCGAAACGCAGTCGAACGACCCCGTGGAGTTACCAGCGACAGCGATTCCTTCTCTTCACAAGTGGGTTCGCGCCAAGACCGCGAAGGAACGCGACGCGATGGCGCCGCTTCGTGAGCCGGAAGCCGGCGGAGACTCCGCGAAACGCGTCATACTTTCCAGCTCGCGCGAATCAGCGCCGAGCGAAAACCGGCTTCGACAAAATGAGCGTCGGTCGTCAGCGCGCTGCTGATAACGAGTTCGCGCATCAGCTCGAAACTGGTGCAGTCGGTAAAGGAATAGCCGTGATCGAGTTCAAGAGCGGCCTTCGCGCGGATCGAGCAGGTCGATCGATACATGCGCAGCAAATCGTCGAAAATCAGGATCACTCGTGAGGATCAGGCACTTGCGGCGATGCGCCGCTGCGCAGATCAGAAAATCGATCGCGCCCCCCGTGACTCCCCGGCTCGTGCAGGTATTGAAGAACTCGGCGGCCAATTCGTAATCGTCGATTTCCAAAGGAAGATCAGGAAAGGCACGGAGATGCTGTTTGAGCCGCTGATACTGTTCCGGAAAACGGATTCCCGAGAGAATCTCCTGGCGGACGACGCCGAGGAGGACTGCCCGCCCGTCGGTGATCACCTCCCGAAAGAGGCTGGTACTCTCTCGGTAATGTAGCGCAAGCTTCCAACTTGCCCTGTCGGAAAATGCAGCGTGACGCGTCGCCTGACCCGTATCGTCCGCCGCGATGAAATCGCCCGCGCGGTGGCAATTCACGCTCGATTCCGCCTCCGGCGAGGTTTCAAAATCAACGTCGTGAGTTCATTACCCGAATTCCTTCAGCCGCTCGAATTTCTCGTTCGCCCATTCCCGCGCGACGCGGTCGAGGCCGCCATCAGCCGCCGTGTGGAATCGACTCCCCATCTGCTACACGCCCTGCAGTGGGCGGACGAGAACCCGGACGCCGCGAATCACGCGCATCCGCCTTATCTCTTGCATCTTTACGCCTTCTTTCTTTTGGCGCAGTTCCGCGAAGCCCGCGCCTGCCCGCTCATCCTGCGCCTCGCCCGAAATCCGGCGTTCGAAGCGCTGACAGGTGATATAGCTACGGAGAACCTGCATCAAATCCTTGCGTCCGTCTGCGATGGCAACACGGCCCCGATCGAGGAATTGATCGAAGATCCGGCGGTCGATGAATGGGTGCGCGGCGCCGCCGTGAGGTCCTTTGGAGTGTTGCTCCATACCGGAAGAAAATCGCGCGACACGGTCTCGACTTACTTCGGACAGCTCTTCGCCGGGCGGCTCCTCTCCGAGCCGAATCACGCCTGGGACGCGCTCATCGAAGTTTGCACCGATTTTGGGATGCGCGAGCATCTGGACGAAATTCGGCGGCTCTTTCGCGAAGAGATCGCTGACCCGTGGATCGATGATCTCGATGATCTGGAACGCGAGATCGCGCTGCCTCCCGGCACATCCACTCGTGTCCGCTGGGACCGGTATGCGCTCATCGACGATACAATATCTGAAATGGGTTCGTGGCATTGCTTCTCCGAAAATGCCGCGCAGGAGGACGAGGAGGCCGACTTCGATGACCTCGCCGACATGGAAGACGCCCTGGCCGACGTTTTTCCCGCCGCGCCGGTGGTCCGCGCCGCGCCCAAGATCGGCCGCAACGACCAGTGCCCGTGCGGCAGCGGCAAGAAATACAAGAAGTGCTGCGGGCAGTTCCGCGAAAAAGTCGCCTGACCGCTGTTGACGTCCTCAAGGCAAACTTCGCCTGTCAAACGTCCCATCTATCAAGCAGGTTTACGTCGGGAACGATCACGGCTTCCGGGTGGACGCCTCTGCGTCGATCTGATCATAAAGCTGGTTCAAACTCAGGCCGCGAAAACCGGGCTTCAAACCAAGAGGATGCGGCCGGACGCGAAACGGGCGGGCGCGTTTCGATTTTTTTGACTCCGCCGCCAAACCGCGGGCGAGGGTTTCCTCGACGATTTCGCGAAAGGGGCGATCGGAAGCGGCCGCTCTCCGGCGCAGCTGCCGCAGCAAGGCATCACTGATGACGAGAGTGAAGGTCTGAGTCAGGGCTCGGCCGCCGCGTCGCGACGGAACTGATGCAGCGTCGCCTGACCTCTATCGCGATCCAATTCAGCTAGCGCACAAGGCCGGTCCTTCGGGTATAGTCCCCAGCCGAATCGAGAAACAAATGAAGAGGCGCGGAATATTTGGGAGTCGCGTGATGGCGCTGGCCCTCGTTGCGTTTGCGTTCTCACTGCCCCTGCGTTGCACGGCGGAGTCCGCCGACGACCGGGATTTCGCTGCGCTGCAGGTCGACGCCAAAGAGTCCTTTAAAGAGGTGGTCACCCCGTTCGTCGACACTTACTGCACGCGCTGTCACGGGCAAAATAAACAGAGGGGTGGAATCAACTTCGGGCCTGCCCTCAAGAAACCCGGGGAAACTGCATCCAGCCAACGGTGGAAGCAGGCGGTGGCCATCGTGAAATCGCACGAGATGCCGCCGGATGACCAGGACAAGCAGCCAACGGATGAGGAGCGTCAGAAGTTTCTGGACGGGATCAGCAAGATCAAGTTTCTCAGCGCGAAGGATCCAGGTCCGTTTGTCATCCGTCGTTTGACCAAGGTGGAGTATGGCAACACGCTCCATGATTTCCTCGGTGTGGATGCGAAAACTGCCGATGATCTGCCGGACGAAGTATTCGGAGCGGGATATCTGAACACGCTGTCGCCGCTCCAGTCGGAGCAGTATCTCGCGATCGCCAATGCCGCACTGGATCAGGTTTTGGGGCCGAAGAATGGGCCCCCTACCAAGGCGCAAAAGCAGCTTTTCGGCGAAGCGCCAGGTCCGGGCGCTGACGAGCGGGCGGCGGCGAGAAAAGTCGCCCGCTCCCTGGCCCGGGACGCCTATCGCCGGCCTCCCACCGACGCGGAACTGGACGTCCTCCTACAGGTGTTCGATCTAGCGCGCCAAAACAAACTTGCCTACCGCGAGGCGTTGCGCCTGATGCTCAAAGCCATCCTCGTCTCCCCTCAGTTTCTCTTTATCACGCCAGCGGTGGAGGCTGAATCGGCGCGCTCGATTGTTCCCTTGGATGATTATCAACTGGCATCCCGGTTGTCGTATCTGTTGTGGGCAACCATGCCCGATGCTGAATTGTCGGCGCTGACAGATCGCGGCAAGCTCCACGAACCGCCCGTATTGAAAGCGCAAGTGAAGCGTCTGCTCGAGAGTCCGCGTTCCCGGGCGTTGTTTGATGGTTTTGGCGCGCAGTGGCTCGGGCTGGGGAGCCTGGAAAGCAAAACGTTCGACACCGCCAAGTTTCCCCAGATGACCAACGCGATGCGCTCGGCGATGTATGACGAGGCCCGTCTATTCTTTGAGAGTATCGTGCGCGAAAACCAGAGCGTGGTTCGGTTGGTGAATTGTGATTACACGTTCCTCAACGGCACGCTTGCCGCACTTTACGGCCTGGAGAAACGCGT
>DASUFM010001029.1:0-5544 GCA_036274535.1 Blastocatellia bacterium | reverse complement strand
ACTGGCGCTTACTCTGATGATTTCCCCTGTGTGGCAAGGCTCGCCACCGTCTTCGCCAATTCACCCGGCTCGACAGGTTTCGGGATGTGCGCCTGGTAGCCAGCCTCGAACGCCTGCCGCGCATCCTCGGCGCGGGCGTATGCCGTCAGCGCTAACGCCGGGATGAGTCCGCCGCGCTCCGGCTCACGCGCCCGTATCTTCTTCATCAGATCGTAACCGTCCTCGACCGGCATTCCGATGTCAGACACCAGCACATCGGGACGCCATTCATCAAATATCTGAAGCGCTTCGGCTGCGGAGCCGCAGGCCTTCACTTCCGCCTCGTAACTCCTGAGTATCAGGCCAAGTAGATTGCGCGCATCGGAATCGTCATCCACAGCGAGCACACGCAAACCGCGAAGGAGCTCAGGCGACGGGATGTGACTTTGCGGAATTTCGCCGGCCTCCGCCAGACGGTCTCGCTCGTTCTCGCCCGCTTCTTCGCGGAGAGACGCCAGCGGGAGCGTCACGGTGAAGATCGCGCCCTGCCCCCTTCCGCGACTGGCGGCGCTGACCGTTCCACCATGCGACTCCACCAGATGGCGCACGATCGCCAGACCCAGGCCGAGACCGCCAGCGGCGCGCGTCGTGCCGCCCTCGAACTGGCGGAAGCGATCGAAGACGAAGGGGAGAAACTCCGGCTCAATCCCATTCCCAGTGTCGCTCACGGTGAGCTTGACGTTCCCGCCCTCGCATTCGAAGCGAACCGCGACCTCTCCTCCCGCAGGAGTGAACTTGACAGCGTTGGACAGGAGATTCCAGACGACCTGTTGCAAGCGGTCGGCGTCTCCCAACACCGGTTCCGCCGTCGGATTGAGCGTTGAGGCGAGCCTGATCCGCTTGGCGTCGGCCGCCGGGCGAACGACATCCATTGCGGCCTCGATGACCGGGATCAGATCGATTCTGCGCGTCTCGATGCGCAGTTTGCCTGTAATGATGCGCGAGACGTCAAGCAGGTCGCTGATGAGCTGGTTCTGCGCGCGGGCGCTGTTGCAGATGATTTCGAGCGCGCGCGCCGACCGCTCTTCGCTGAGCCGTTTACCGCTCAGCATCCTGGCCCATCCGAGGATGGCGTTGAGCGGCGAGCGCAGTTCGTGTGAGACGGTCGCGAGAAATTCGTCCTTGAGACGGCTGGCCCGTTCGGCCTCGGCGAGCGCCGCCGATTCCTGCTCGTACGCGGCGCGCGTCGCCTCTTCGGCGCGCTTGCGTTCGGTGATGTCCCGCGCGATTCTCGACGCGCCGATGACTTCGCCTTGAGCGTTCTTGACAGGCGACACGGTCAGTGAAATAGCGACCTCGCTTCCGTCCTTGCGCCGGCGCACAGTCTCGAAGCTCTCAAGGTGCTCGCCGCGCCACAGACGCTCCAGGATGTCTTTCTCCACTTCGAAGCGTTCCGGCCAAATCAGCATCGTGAAGGAATGGCCAACGGCTTCCTGGGCGGTGTAGCCGTATAGCCATTCCGCCCCTTGATTCCAACTTGTGATGACGCCGTCGAGGTCCACAGTGATGACGGCGTCGTCCGACGACTTGACGATGGCGGCCAATCGGGCCAGTTCCAGCTCGGTCTTTTTGAGCGCGTCGATGTCCACCAGCGCGACCACCGCGCCGTCGATCCTGTTATCGAGCGTCTTGTATGGGCGGACTCGCAGCGAGTGCCATCGCCCCGCGCCGTCCCGCGTCTCGACTTCTCTGCCGCTGACGGTGTCAATCGCCTCTGCGATCAGGAGCTCCAGGTCGGGGTAGTCGAGATTGAGCCTGATGTCTCCGATGGGGCGCCCCACGTCGGCCTGGATCAGGTTCAGCAGCTTTTCCGCAGCCGGCGTGAAGCGGCGGATGCGGAGTTGATTGTCCAGCATCAGGATTGGCATCTGGACGCTGCCGAGCAGGTTGACGAGGTCGCTGTTGAGCCGCCCCAACTCCGCATTCCGATTGTTCAACTCATCGTTGAGCATGATCAACTCCTCGTTGGACGATTCCAGCTCTTCTTTCGAGGTCTCCAACTCTTCGTTGACGCTTTGCATCTCCTCGTTCGATGATTGGAACTCCTCGTTGGTCGTTTCGTACTCTTCGATCACCGACCGCAGGTATTCGCGCGCGGCGGCCAGTTCCTGGCTCAATTGCTCGATCCGCAGTTCATCCGACTTCTGCCTCTCGTCTCTCGCGTCCCGCCCGTCGCTCTGGTCCGCGGCCTCGACGCTCTCGAACAGAATCAGAAAGTGGCCCCTCTGCGACGGCGGGCGCATGATCGGGATCACTTCGAGATTCACGTCGCCGGTCACGGCGCCGTATGTGACATGCTGATTTTCTTTCCTTACGGGGCTCACAGCCTTGCGCGCCTTGTTGACAGCCTGGCGCAGCGCGACCGGCAGCCCTTCATGCGCCAGCTTCAGCAGATTGCGCGTCCTCTTGCCGTGCGATTGATCGAGATAGGGAGAGGTATCGCCCTGCAATTGCAAAATGTTCATCTTCTCGTCGATGAGCGCGCTCGCCGGGGCGTAGCGCGAGAGGATGATCCGGTCAACTTCTTGTAGCGCCTCTATCGCGCCGCTCGTAGGCGCGCGCTCCGCGCGCGCAGCCGGCTGCCCCGGCTGCCCCGGTTGCCCCGATTGCCCCGGTTGCCCCGTCGCTCCCGTGGGATAGCTGAGGCGCGGCCGCATCGTGGTCGGTTTCCTGGCGTAGAAATTATGTTTCTTGTCCTCCGGCTCGAACAGGTCAGAGGCTGCGCCGGTCGTCTCTGAAGAACCCAGCCAGAGAACGCCCGCCGGCTTGAGGGCGTAATGAAACAGCGACAGGATCTGTTTCTGTAAGGCCGGCTCCAGGAAGATCAGCAGGTTGCGGCAAGCGATCAAGTCCATCCGCGAGTACGGCGGGTCGGCGAAGACGTTTTGTCGCGCGAAGATAAGCATCTCGCGGAGCGGCTTGCCAACGCGGTAGCCGCCTTCCGCCTTTGTGAAGAAGCGGCGCAATCGCTCCGGCGAGACGTCCTCTGCGATGTTCTTAGAGTAGAGACCGGCGCGCGCTCTCTCGATACTCTTCTCATCGAGATCGGTGGCGAAAACCTGGATAGGGATGCGCTCGGCGCGTTCGCCCGCGAATTCCGTGAAGGCCATGGCGATGGAATAGGCTTCCTCGCCCGTCGAACAACCAGCCACCCAGATTCTCACCGGCTCGTCCGGCGCGCGACGCTCGACGAGCCGGGGGAAGATTTTCTCCTTCAAGACCTCGAAGGCTCCCGGGTCACGGAAGAAACGGGTCACGTGAATCAGAACATCCTGATACAGGTTCTCCAATTCCGCCGGGTCATCGCGCAGAAACTCCGCGTACTCTTCCAATTCACCCAGATTGTTCAGGATCATGCGGCGCCTGACGCGGCGGCGCAGCGTGTCGGCCTTGTACAGACTGAAGTCGACGCCCGTCACCCGCCGCAATAGCTCCAAAATTTCGTTGAAGCCGTTCCTGACCGCAGGTTGCGCCGCGTCTTCCGCGCCGGATTTGGCGCCGGAATTGGCGCGCGCATGTCCGGAATTCTTCTCCTCCGGCGCCTTTGCGCGTTCGGCGACCTCATCCGCCGGCGCGTTACTTCTCATTTGCGCCGCGCGCCTCGCAGATGGCGCGTCCTGATTTTTGCTCATTTTGGCTCCTCGTTTTTTCATCATGGTTCATATCTATATTGAACCAATGACGGCCAATGCGCATCCGTTGGGGCAATTGGTTCAGCGCTGGAAACAGTGTCGATTGCAAGCTGATTGCAGGAAATTACGCTGCGCAATTTCTCGCTTGAGTGCGGAAATTGCCGGTGACTGAAAAACCTTCATGGCGTTCCTGCGATCTTCTGCACTGATGGTAGGGGGCAATCGCCATTCCATGATCTCCTGCTGACATTTATAAGCGTCAGGCATGATGCCGGGGGTATAAGCAGGGTAAACTATCGCTGATTTGCAGGCTCAGAAGAATTATGGCTTACTCGATTTGTCAGGCATGGCCGATAGCCTCCGCCACAATTTTCAGCAGCGCCGCCACGTTGTAGGGTTTCA
Organism: Blastocatellia bacterium; assembly: GCA_036274535.1. Taxonomy (GTDB): domain Bacteria; phylum Acidobacteriota; class Blastocatellia; order RBC074; family RBC074; genus JAJVID01. Next base: position 1,471 of record DASUFM010001029.1, on the reverse strand, counting down.
CCAGAAATCTTCTGACGCCCAGTTGTCCGAGTTCGGTCTCATTCACTGATTCGGTCAGGCCGCTGCTGGCGATGACCGAGACTTGCGGATTCAATTTTCGCAGGGCGCGAATGGTCTTCAACCCATCCATCACGGGCATCATCATATCCGTGATCACGACGCCGATCTCGTCTTTGTGGCCGGCGAAAACGGCAAGCGCGGTCGCCCCATTATCGGCGGTCAACACGCGATAGCCAAAGGTTTCAAGTATCCTCCCGGCCATTTCCCGTACGGCGGCCTCGTCGTCAATCACCAGGATCAGTTCGCCTTTGCCGGAAGGGATGTCCGGATATTTTTCCTCAACATGTTTCAAGCTCGCAGCTTCGATGGCTGGCAGATAGATTTCGAATTTCGCCCCCCGCTCGGACTCGCTCTCAACGGTGATGAATCCGCCGTGGCCGGTGACGATGCCTTGAACAGTGGCCAGTCCGAGTCCGGTGCCCCGGCCGGGCTCTTTGGTGGTGAAGAACGGGTCGAAGATCCGGTCAATGATTTCCGGCGGGATGCCGTGGCCCGTGTCTCCGATAGTGATGACAACGTAATTGCCCGAACTGGCCCCTTTGAGCATCCCCGCGTAAAGCTCATCGAGGGCGCGGTTCTCGGCCATGATCGTCAACGCGCCGCCTCGCGGCATTGCGTCGCGCGCGTTCAAACAGAGGTTCATCAGCACCTGCTGCAGTTGCGTGGCGTCGCCGCTTATCGTCCATAAGCCTTCGGGCAGACGCTGCGTGATCTGAATGGACCTGGGGAAAGTCTCTTCCACAACCCTGACGATCTCGCGGATCAGATGTTTCGGTTGAATCGTCACGCGCTCTCCGGCAATGCCTTTGGCGAACGAGAGCACCTGTTTGATCATCTCCGCGCCGCGCTCCGCGTTAGTCTGCATCATGCCGAGCAATCGCCGGCTTTGCTCGTCCTGCGGTTTCATTTGCAGCATCTGCGCGCCCATCAAAATCGGCGACAGAATGTTGTTCAGATCGTGCGCGATGCCGCTGGCGAGCGTCCCGATGCTTTCCAGCCGCTGGGCGCGCAGGAATTGTGATTCGAGTTTTTTCTTTTCGGAGACGTCGGTGTTGATGGACAGGATCGATTTGGGATTGCCCGCCTCATCGCGCATCAGCGTCATGGAGCAATCCATAATCAACTCCCCGCCGTCACGCGCGACCTGCCGCATTTCGCCCGACCACATCCCTTTTTCCATTACGGCCCGATTGGCCTGCTCGAACTGGAACAGGCTGTCTCTAAATTGCATCTCCTTCACGTCACGACCGGTGGCTTCCTCCGCGGTCCAGCCGTAGATGCGCTCGGCGCTTTTGTTCCAGAAGAGAATCCGGTCGCTGAGATCCCGGACAATAATCGCATCCTGCGCCAGGTTGACCATCGCGGCCTGTTCGCCCAACTCTTCTTCCGCGCGCTTGCGAGCCGTGACGTC
>DASUFM010001028.1:0-5520 GCA_036274535.1 Blastocatellia bacterium | reverse complement strand
TAGAGGTCCGAGCGCTATGAAGATCAGCCCGGGACTGATGTGGGCCATGGTTAAAAGGGGGTGTCGCGCAAAGCCGGTTTCTTCCGGAAAGTTCGGCGGCGCAGGAGAAAGAACGAAAAGAACCAGCGTTCTCCGAATCGCGGCGGCAAATCCGATCACCACCAATAGAAGCGTGATCAGCCAGAGAATTCGTATAGTCCCGGGTCCTGGTTTCATTGTAGCCACTAATATCCGCTGTCAAACTTCGCGTAGCGCTTATAACGCGTTATCATTTTGGGGCGTCGCGCCGTCAGCGGCGAGCCAAAGACAGCGAGGAGCAAATACGGAATAAAGGTTCAAGGTGATAACGGCGCCAGCGTTGAATCGTTAACACATATCCACGCGCTTTCTCTGGATCTCTTCTTAAGACTCGCATGCATTAATGCGTATAAAAGACATAAAGGATGTTAATGCCAGGCGATCTTCCTCGTTATCTACCCTGAGGGGCCGAAACGCTATGCAAACAACTATCATCGAAACGCGCGCATTGACGCGCCACTTCAAAGGTCGTTTGGCCGTAGACGCTGTGAATCTACGGGTTCCGAGCGGGGGCGTCTATGGCTTTCTGGGGCCGAACGGCGCTGGTAAAACGACCACCATTCGCATGCTGCTGGGATTGACGCGTCCTGACGCGGGTGATATCCGCTTGTTCGACACTCTGCTCGCAGCCAATCGGCGGCGCCTTTTGCAGCGGGTCGGCGCGCTGGTCGAAATGCCTTCGTTGTATCCGCATTTGACCGGGCGCGAAAACCTCGAAGTCACGCGCCGCCTGTTGGGCGCGGCGCGCAGCCTGATTGATCGCGCGCTCGACATCGTGAAACTCACGGCGGATGCGAGGCGCCGCGTCAGCGAATATTCTCTAGGCATGCGGCAACGGTTGGGGCTGGCGCTGGCGTTGCTCAATCAGCCGAAACTGCTTATCCTGGACGAACCGACGAACGGACTCGACCCGGCGGGCATTCACGAGATGCGAGATTTGTTGCGCCGCTTACCTGCGGAATTTGGCGCCACCGTATTTCTCTCCAGCCACCTGCTCAGCGAAGTCGAACAAATCGCGAGTCACATCGGTATCATTCACGCAGGCCGCTTGCTGTTTCAAGGCGCGCTGACGGAGTTGCATGCGCAGCAACAAGCGCAACTCACCATCGGCGCCACCGCGCCGGAACAGGCTGCGCAATGTTTGATGAAAGCAGGCTGGGCGGCGCAACAGCGCGAAGATGGGATGTTGGTCGTCGCCGCCGATTCGCCAGGCGCCGCCGCGCGGCTTAACCATTTGCTGGTCAGCCAGGGCATCGAAGTCTTTCACCTCGCCCTCAGGCGCCTTTCACTCGAAGACATTTTCCTCACGCTGACCGACGGCAAGGCGGGTGAAAGGAACGCATTATGAAACCGATGTTGCGCGCGCTGCATGCCGAATCGCTGAAGCTCAAACGCACGTTGGCCTTTCGCATGATTTTCGTCGCCCCGTCGCTGGTTGCGCTGTTGCAATTTTTCATCGGTATGAACCAGCGGAGTATCCCAGCCGACTTCAGGTTGTGGGAAGCCGTCTTTCGCAATTCGCTCAGCGTGTGGGCCATTTTCATGCTGCCGTTGCTCATAACGCTCGAAACGGCTTTGCTCACGGGCATCGAACACAACGAAAAACAATGGAAACACCTGCTGGCCTTGCCCGCGCCTCGTTACACGATTTACGCGGCGAAATTGCTGATTGCGCTGTTGCTGGCATTGCTGAGTACGCTGGCGCTGTGCGCGCTGCTTGTGCTGACGGGGTACTCCCTGATCGGACTGCGCCCTGAATATGGAACCGCGGGCAGCCCGGATTATGGCAGGTTGTTACGACATGCCCTGATGATCTGGTTGGCGGCGTGGTTGATTATCGCTCTGCATACGTGGATCAGCGTTCGTTGGTCGAGCTTCACGGTTGCGCTCGGCTCAGGCGTCGCTGGAACGTTCTTTGCGCTTTTCGCCGCCAGCGCGCGCATTGGTAAATACTATCCGTGGCTGTTACCTGTGAATACAATGAATATAGTTACAGGCGAATCGCGCGCCCGTATTGCCCTGCTGTTAGGGGCCGCCGGCGGAGTGATTGTCGCCGTGTCAGGTTGCCTCGACTTTGTACGGCGTGATGCGGGCGAATCAGGAATCAGGATCGGCCGCTTGAATGTTTAGGATTGCGGCGGCGACTCCGCTGGACGCGAATCAGGGCGTCGCCGGCGTATGGCGGGCCTGCATGGCTGATTCCTGGCTTACTACAGTGGAATACTCGAGCCAGTTTGCCGCAGGCTTACGATTGGCAGGGCCGTCAATAGGCTTTTGCAATCACAACTCTTTGTTCTACTTTCTCTCCAGTCACTATGCACTTGCCGGGACCATCGAATTCATCCACCAGCGGAATATTCCGAACGCTGGCTTTGAACTCCTTTACCCTGGCGTCAGTGGCTGGATCATCTTTCAAATGTGCCATTACAAGCTTCCCGCCGCCTTTTTCGGCTGTCACATCGTTCAATACCGCCTCAACCTCGGCGATGGAATTTGCCGTAACCGTATTGTCTTTTAGACGCTGCCTTGCCGCTTGAAAAAGATCCTTCTGAATGGCGCCGAGCAGGGTCGTCAATTTGTGAGCCGCTTCCGACTGCGGAATGACTTCCTTTGCGCCCGTGTCGCGCCGCTTAACGACAAGATTCCCGGCAGCTACATCCCGTGGGCCGATCTCGAAGACAACAGGTATGCCGCGACGCTCCCAATGGAAAAATTTCGCCCCCGGGCTTTGCCCTTCGCGTGCGTCAACGTGGGCGCCGAGTTGAGCGGCGAGCTTTGTCGCCACTTCCATTACCGGCGCGCGCTCCTGATCGTTTTTGTAAATCGGCACAATTACGGCTTTAGTCGGGGCCATTTTGGGCGGAAGCACCAATCCTTTGTCGTCTGAGTGCGTCATAATCAGTCCACCAATCAGGCGGGTGCTAACCCCCCAGCTGGTTTGCCAGACATAATCGAGCTTGCCTTCTTTCGTCTGGAACCGCACGTCAAACGCCTTGCCGAAATTTTGACCGAGGTCATGGCTGGTGCCCGCCTGCAGCGCGAGACCATTCTGCATCAAGGCCTCGATCGAATACGACTTCAAAGCTCCCGCAAACTTCTCGGCTTTGCTCTTGACCCCCTTGATCACGGGCATAGCCATTACGTCTTCGGCCACTTCCGCATAGATATCGAGAATGCGCAACACTTCAGTGATCGCCTCTTCATGAGTCGAATGCGCCGTATGACCTTCCTGCCAGAGGAACTCCGTGGTGCGCAGAAACATCCGAGTGCGGAGCTCCCAGCGGAGAACATTTGCCCATTGGTTGTATAGCAAAGGGAGGTCTCGATAGCTCTGAATCCACCTGGCGAAGAAGTGGCCGACGATCGTCTCGGAGGTCGGCCGGATGACATACGGCTCTTCGAGCTCTTTGCCGCCCGCAATGGTCACAACGGCCAACTCCGGCGAAAAGCCTTCGACGTGCTCGGCTTCCTTTCTGAGGAAGCTCTGCGGAATTAGCAGCGGAAGATAAATGTTCTGATGGCCTGTCGCTTTGAAACGGATATCGAATTCGTGTTGGAGAATTTCCCAGATGGCGTATCCGTTAGGCTTAATGACCATGCAGCCTTTGACGACCTCGGCGGGCTCAGCCAGATCGCCTTGCAAAACTGTGTCTTGATACCATGCCGCGAAATCTTTCTCGCGAGGAGTAATTGGAGATTCTGCCATTTTGATACTTCTTCGTCCTTATCCAATCACGGCCGGGGCGCCGATGGTCCTGATGGGAGTAGCCTAAAAATATGACAAAATGTTTTCTGATGTCTAGTCCCCAAATCTACGAAACCAAAGTAGTTCGCTTCCGGTCCCCCGACTCGAACTATTTCTCGATCAGATCACCGAAATGGAGGTTTAGTTTTTAGGTTGTAGGGATTTGGGTTTTACAGCGGTTTGCGCTTGATTGAAGAGGCCGCTTGCTTACGCGCGCGGCGCTGTACCGCGACCGTGAGGGAGCGGAGTCTTCGTTCATCTGAAACCGCTATAGATTTAGGAAATGCGAGTTTGCCAGCAGGCAAACATTTTCCGGCATACTGGACCAGAAAATTCATATTCCGCCGGCCCGCATCATCGTGAGTTGATTGAACATCAACTCGCGCGCAACGTCACGCGTCCGGGTTCTGCGCTGAGGCTAGCTTCAATACGGCTTCGATCTGGTCACAGTGCTTGTTCTCATGTTCTGCGATTCGGCAAGCGTAACTGAAGACCGTCTGTTCACGCCCTTTCGTTGTCGCCGTAAATGTCGCAGAGCGCGACCAATCCTTTATCGCCAGCCCCTTTAGCGCTCTCAGAAGTTCACGACGCTGATCGGTAAAAGCCTTCAGCGATTCTCGGAATTCCAGTTCGAGATAATCTGTCTTTCGAATCCAGCTTCGCGGGGAAATGTATCGCAATTTGGGATGATCCCGGGTGATCATTTCCACAATGCTTTTCCCCCAAACGTCGGCGCAGGCCCGCAGATGAGCCAGAATGTCATTCGCCGACCAGGAATCCTGCTGAGGCCTGAAATGCAATTCGCCGATTTCGACGCCGCGACTCAACGATGCGATGCGCCGCGGCGTGGCGGCGAGCAATCGGAGAGCAATCTCGATCTCAGCTGATGAAACTTTCATTTGGTGAAGCCTCGCCTTAGAAAAAGGCCCTTTGAGTTGTAGTCAGCTTTTCTTCTTGCAATCCGATTGCAAAGACACGGCGAACTCTGCCGAAAATAGGCGCGAACCGTGGAGCCGAGAATCTGTGAATTCGGACGTTTGCAGCTGGCACACAGCTTGCAGTCATACTTGCGGCCTCAAACGATGACGCATGCGAGAAGTCATAGGGAAAAGAAGGAAATCATGCGTCAATGAAGAACGAAAGGTCAAATATGAAGATAGTGGTTATTGGAGGCACTGGGCTCATCGGGTCAAAACTCGTAACGAAGCTCCGTGAGCATGGTCATAACGCAGTGGCGGCGTCGCCCAATACGGGCGTAAACACGCTCACCGGCGAAGGACTTGAGGAAGTTCTCGATGGCGCCTCGGTGGTCGTTGATGTGTCGAACTCTCCCTCGTGGGAAGACGCGGCGGTGATGGGCTTCTTTGAGACATCAACCCGTAACCTTCTCAACTATGAAGCGGCCGAAGGCGTGGGGCATCACGTCGCATTGTCAGTAGTGGGAACTGAGCGTCTGCTCGAAAGCGGCTACTTCCGCGCAAAACTCGCTCAGGAGAATTTGATCAAGGCTTCCTCAATCCCTTATTCAATTGTCCGCGCCACGCAGTTCTTCGAATTCGTCAAGGGTATCGCCGATTTTTCCACACGCGGCGACAAAGTGCTCCTGCCGCCTGCGCTCATCCAGCCCATGGCGGCCGACGATGTAGCCAGCGCAATAGGCCGGATCGCGATTGGGGCGCCGGTGAACGGTATCGTTG
>DASUFM010001027.1:0-10239 GCA_036274535.1 Blastocatellia bacterium | reverse complement strand
CCGTAGATCACGTCCGGAATGATTTCGACCTGGGGCTGGGCAAGGACCTGCGCAGCCGCGCAACCGGTCAGAATCAAGGCAAACAGAATTGAACGCTTGATTGTTGGCATGTTTCTTTCCTCGGAAAATGTCCGACAAACCTTCCCTCTATGACTTCGATCAGCGTTTTTCCTGAGTCGGCGCGGACGTGGTAGTTATTTGTTGGAGTTTGCCGCCCCGGCCCGAGAGCATCAGCTTGATCAGTTCTTCGGTAACTTTCGGTTCCAGTCCTTCGGTGTGTCCCTTATCAAGGCGCACGACGTCGGCGACCACACGGCCACCCCTGCAGTCGGGATACGCGAAAACCTGCGCCTTGCCGGGCGCCGGCAGGAGCCCCCAACCCGGACGCAATCCATTCAGACGGGCGCTGTCATAGACGTAGCCGGCCTTGACGTCTTCGACTTCTCTTGGCGCGAGTCGCGGGCCACAGGAATATTTCCGGGCCCATTCGGATGTCTCGGGCACGCCCTTCTCGTCCACTTCGCGCTGGCCCGTCTCGTAGATGTGCGAGAAGTCGGCGGTGGGAAGCTCGCGCAATGCCGCCATACAGGGCAGTGCAAGTAAGGGGCGCCGGCCGTGCAGGTCGCCCCGGGATACCGGAAGGGGTTTTCCTGAGCGTTCGCCGTTCCCGCAAACGACAGCGCGACGGCAATGGCTAGCAATCCGATCAAATTGCGTGACTCTTTCATGTGATTTCCTTTTGCTTATGTGGCGCTGAGTAATAGAGCGAGCTTTGGGGATAAGGCGCTTGCGGGCAATCCGGCCCGAAGTCGTCGCATTTGCGGACCCCGTCCCATGCCCCCACAAACTGGGTGGCTTTCCAGCGCATTTCGCCCACCGGCGTGGAGGCGAAAGGTATGCCTTTGAAAATGCGAACCCCGTCAACGACGGAGACTGAGATCGGTCCGCCTAAGACGCGAACGGCGTCATTGGTTGCGCCAGCGGAACCGAATAACGCAAAAACAATCGCAATGACGAGCAAAATAAGGTTGCGTAGCATGGTGGACTCATTCCCTCGTAAGTTGATGGACGGAAGTAGAACTAGACTGGAGATCAGTCCGTCTGATCGCCTGAATCAATCAGTAATTTCAGGAATAAGTAATGCGTTGAACTACGAAATCTGGGTTGAATCCGCCATGGGAGGCGTCTTGCCTCCGGAAATACATCGAACCGGAGGCGGGACTACCTACCGGTAGGTAAGTTTACAGACCTCCCCCAACTGTGTCAAGACCGGACGCAAGAGAACAGAAAGGAGATTGTCCAATACGGGCATAGGCATATCCATCAGGCGTATTCATGAGGCTGGATATGATGCGCATGGGTAGATACGAATAACCATTCGCCTTTCACTTGACCTCAACAAGCTCGATTGCAATCGCATCCGGCCCTTCAATCATCGCCGCGCGAGTATTACCGTCGCCGAACAAGCGCGATTCTTCCAGCGTTTTCACGCCTGATTTCCGCAACCTGTCAACCGCGCCTGCCAAATCGGCGACGCCAAACGCGATATGATCAACGACGTGGCCGCGCGTGCTGGCCAGGGGGCCGGGGCGCTGGCGCGGGTAGATTATCAAGCTGATCTCGCCGAAACGAACCGTCGCAGCCGGCGAACGAATCACTCCAAGCGGCTCGCTGGGCGCGGCGAATGGGACTTCGCACGGGCCGCCGCGCTGCGAGCGACTGCTCGCGCCTAGATGTTTGATGTACCATTCGGCGGCGCAGAGCGGCGCGTCACTGTACAAATGAACGTGAATGAAGGCGCGGGTGTTCGATGTATTGATCTCGGCCAGCGCGCCATCCGGCGCTTTCATATAAGCGAACAACAGTCCCGACCCAAGCCTGGTTATCGGAGTGTGAAACGTCACGCCATTCGCGAGGTGCTTCTGGTAATCGGCGTCCATCGCCGTGCTCCCCCACCCGAAATGCCAGATGGCGCTGTCGGGAGAAGTCGCCGGAGGAAAATTTACTTTGTCGAAGAGTAGATAGATCTTTTCGCTCTGAATCCCGTCAAAGCCGGCGAGCCGCGTCCTCTTCGTTACGTCGAATGTTCGCGTATAGAAATCAATCGCCTTCGACGGATCGGTCGAATTCAGGTGGACATGATGGAAGCTTGCGGCGTTCGATGTTTCCTGCTTCATTCCGCCGGTTGATTGCGGAACCATCGGAGTCAATAACAGCAAAAGGGAGAACGGGAAAAGTTTTCGCATATGTTCGTTTCAACGTTGGGTGAGATATTGCCAGACGCCGCCAATTTCACTATACTTACCGACCGGTAGGCAAGTATCTCTATCATAATTTCATTTTTTCTCAAACACTAAATACTCTGTTAACGAAGTGATTAAACATTGATTGAGGCGTCGAGTCAGTACCGCTCGCAGTACTGATCCAGACAAATGTTAAACAACTTGGTTAACGCTGTACCAAATGCACTGATGACTAAGTTCTTTGGCGCCAGGCGCTGAGAAGAGGTGGGACAATTTGAAAAATTGTCCTACTAATCAGTCGGTGAAAATAGGTGGGACAATTTTTCAAATTGTCCCACTTCATTGCTCGCGATACCGCTAAAACGCCCAAAAATTTAGTTATCAGCGCACTAAAGATGTATTCCGACGCCGGGGCGCGAACAAGATTGCGCGACAGCGGCTTGTAAACCCGCTCATCCATCCAAAAAGGGCCAAAGGCAAATCGGGCAACCAGGAGAGACTATGGAAAAAATGGACAACAAAAATAGGGCGAAGAAAACTGACGTCTCCAGGAGAAAATTCATAAAAAAAGCGGTGGCCGGCGCCGGGGCGACCGCGGTTATCGCCTTTGACGAAAACAAGGCGAACGCCGCCGACACTGCCGAAGAAAAACCGATCAGGGTTCCTGACGAATTCGCCAAGGCCGCCAAGGCGGTTCCGGTAAAGGCCGCCTTCCCGATGACCGGGGCGCAGGTCTTCGCGCGACTATGCAAGGAAGAGGGGCTCGCCGCGCTCTTCTCCTGCCCCGGGAATTATTCCATCGTCAACGCCATCGCGCTCGAAGGCATTCCGACCTACTCCGGCCGCCACGAAGGCGCGATGTGCCACGCGGCCGACGGCTTCTGTCGCGTTACCGGCGAAATCGCGGCCGCGTCAGGCACGGAAGGGCCGGGCTTCACCGACATGATCAACGCCATCGCCGCGGCCAACGCGGCGCGCTCGCCGGTGCTCGTGCTCGCCAGCAACATGACGGTCGCCAATGAAGACACAGAGGCAGGCATCCAGTTAGCCTATCAGCAGCCGACCACCGAAGGGCTGAAGAAGTACGGCAAGCGGTTGATCACTCCGAAGCGCATTCACGAGTACGGCGCTTATGCGTTTCGGCAGTTGCGATCGGGCGTCCCGCGCCCCGCGCACCTCGATTTCCCGGCGGAAGTCACGCGCGCGCGCTTCGAGAAACCCGGCGACCTCGAGAGCTACTACGACAAGGCCAAATACCGAACGACCGCCAGGCCGCATCCGGGGCCGAAGGACGTCGCGGCGGCGGTCGAACTGCTCAAACAGGCCCAGCGTCCGATCATCGTCTCGAGCAACGGCGTCTTTTACAGCCGCGCCTGGGACGAGTTGAAGAGGCTGGCCGAGAAGGCGCAGATTCCCGTCGTCGAATCAGGCGCGATGAAGGGGCAGTTCTCGGACGCGAGTCCGCTTTCGGCCAACGCCGCGCCTGGCGCGCTCCCCAGCGCCGACGTCGTCGTGCTGGTCGGCCAGTATTGCATGCCAAAGGCCGGAGAATTCGCCTTCGGGCCGGACGCGAAATACATCCGCATCGACCCGTGTCCTGAAGACATTGGTCGCAACGTGCCGATTGACGTCGGCATTGTCAGTTGCGAAAAGGCGGCGATCGAGGCTCTCGCCGACGCCCTGCCCGCGATGAAACGCGAAGCGTGGGTTGCCGAGGTTGCGGCGGCGCGGAAGAAGTTTGAAGATGAAAATGAATCCTTCTACGCGAAGGGCCTGAGTTATACCGACGCCGTCCACCCGGCGGTGATCGCCAAAGAACTGACCGATTTTATGTACCGTGGCAAACTGCCCAAAGAGCAGACGACCTTCGTCTCCGGCGGGTACGGCATCGCCAGATACGTGCGCCGCTGGTTGCGCGGCTACCGTCCGGGCCAGATTCTGAACGGGGCGTATCAATACGGCGCGATCGGGCCCGACGTCGGGTACGCCTTCGGCGCCGCGGTGGCGGTGCAGAACGGCGTCAGCGCGCAGGCTGCGTACAAAGGCTCCCCGGTGATCTGCGTCACGGGCGACGCCGGCATCGGCTACACGATCATGGAACTCGAAACCGCTTCGAAATACCGAATGCCGATTATCGTCATCGTTTACAACAACAACGCCTGGGGCACGTGGACGGGTAACAGTCGCAACCCGGTGACGTTAAGCCTCCACCTTTTCCAGGAGAACGTGCGTTATGACAAGGTCGCCGAAGGCCTCGGCGCGCACGGCGAGTACGTGACCAGACCGGGAGATTTCCGCGCCGCGCTCGAACGCTGCTACCAGATCGCCGTCAAAGAGAGCCGGCCTGCGCTCATCAACTGCCAGGCGAAGAAGGAATTCTGGTCCAGTCAGCAGTGCCCGCCGGGCTTCCTGGGCACGGTCGAGCCGGGCTGCATGTCGTACAACCATTGAACGTCGTGGCGCGCGCTTCTCTTCAAATTCTATGGCGGCTGTCCGGGAACAAATAAACAAACCACTGACTGTAGTCAGAGAAAGTTTACAGGCTTACGCTGACCGCGGCGTCTTTCGCGGCTTCAGTGAAATCAAAGACGGGCGCTTCCAATTCGTTTGGGCGGTCAACCACGTGATGGAATTGAGCGTGAACACAGAGAAACACGAGTTGCGATTTAAACGGCTTCTGCCCAACGTTCCGGCAAAATCGGCGCTCTACGCCGAATTGAGGAGTTTCATAGAGAGGCGGCATGACAAGGAATTGCCCGAACACCGGCGGATCGATCGCAAGCGAGCCGAGGTCTCCTGCTCGAACCGGGGAGGCTTTGTTTCAGTTTCGCTCAAAGTCAAAAACAATCAATACGCGTATGGGGTCAAACGCATCGTCAATCTGGCGCATGAACTGTTTCTGCACCTGCGCGAGCGACGCCCCGAATATCTGATGGAGAATTTCGATGTCCCTCAGGAATAGCAGGATCATATGGCTGGCGCTCGCCCTCGTCATGACCGGACTTTGGCCGGCGCTTCAGGCGCAAGAGCAGCGCCGCAATCTCGAAGCGCAGAAACTTAAGAATCCCGAGCCGCAGAGCGCTGAATCCATTGAGGCCGGAAAGAAGCTCTACCAGCGCTATTGCGCCGCCTGCCACGGCCCGAACGGCAAAGGCGACGGCGGCCTGGCGCTTTCAGGCGGCGAGCCGTCCGACCTGACGGACGACGTCTGGGATTACGGCTCGACCGACGGCGAAATCTTCGTTGTCATCCGCGACGGAGTATCGGCCGACATGCTGGCGTACAGAGAGAGGCTTACGGAGAAGCAGATCTGGCAAATCGTCAACTACATTCGCAGCGTCGGGCCAAAACAATCGAAAGAGAGTGGCGCCAAATGAACATAAATCAGGAGAAACGACCTTGAGAACGAAATCCCCATTCAAGCTCTCCACTTCGGATGAAACGAATCGTCTGGGGGAGATTTATCGCGCGGCGGCCCTGCTGATTTGCGAAAAGGGCTACGACGCCACATCCATGAACGACATCGCCGAAGCCGTCGGGCTTACCAAGGCGGGCGTCTACCATCACATCGAAGGAAAGAAAGACCTGCTCTTCCGCATCATGAACTTCGGCATGGACGAGCTTGATGAAAACGTGATCATTCCGGCTCGCGCTCTGCCTGACGCCGAATCGAGGCTGCGCGCGATCATCACCAACCACACGCGGCTGATCACCAGCCACATCACGCCGCAGGGCTACAACCCGGTCACGATCGTGGTGGAAGAGGTCGCCGGGCTGGCTCCCGAACATCGCCGCAAGATAGATCAGCGGAAGCGCGTCTACGTCGACCTGATCCGCGACACCCTCAAGCAGCTCAAGAAGGAGGGAAAGTTGAGGGAGGTGGACGTGACGGTTGCGACCTTCAGCATTCTTGGCTCGATCCTCTGGCTCTCGCGCTGGTACCATTCCGACGGACGTCTGAAGCCCGAGCAAGTAGTCGAAGAAATAAGCAAGATCACACTCGGCGGACTGCTGCGGCCGCGCTTCGCTCTTCGCGCCTGACACTTCGATTGTTCGGTGGCCGTACGTCGTCTCCATGATCAATTCGCGGCAAAGCCAGGCCAGGGAACCGCGGATTAAACAGATGCGTCGGCCGGCGGTTCGTCAGGTTCCTGACAGGTTCATGAAGACGTACCCCCCGACGCCGACAAGCGCGACGCCCAGCGCGACGAAGAGCAGTCTTTGTCGCAATGCGAACCGCAGCAGGCGCCTGATCATGGCCTACCCCCTGAGCAGCATCACGCCGTCAACGACGACGCGTTCGCCCGGTTGCGCCCCGCTGACGATTGTTACCAGGTCGCCGGAGCGGTGGCCGGTGATCACTTCACGCGCCTCAAACCTCCCCTTGCCCTGCTCGACATAGACAATATTCTTTCCGCCGTCCTGAATAATCGCGCCGACCGGCAGCGCCGGAATCCGCCGCACGGCTTCCACATGGCGAATGCGCCCGAACATCTCCGGCTTGAGTCGCCCGCGCGCGTTGTCAAGTTCGATCATGACTTTGAGCGTACGAGTTTTCGGATCGAGCATGTCGGCGACGCGCGCCACGCGTCCGCGAAATTCCTCGCCCGGATAAGCGTCGAACAGGATGTCCACCGTCTCACCGGGCTTCACCAGTCGGAAAGAATTTTCCGGCACGTCGGAGGTCACCCAGACGGCCCGCAGGTCGGCGATCGTCATCACCGGCGCGGTCGTGTCGTTGCGGTACTCGCCGGCGACGACGGAGAGTTCCAGCACCTTGCCTGCGAGAGGCGAGCGCACGACGATCTGCGGCTTCGCCTCGCCCGGCTTCAGCCCGAGCAGTTGCAACCGCTTCAAGGCCTGCGTGCGCGCGGCCTCTGCTTGCTCGACGGCGGCGGCGGCTTGTTCGGCAGCGGCCTGTGATTGTTCGTAGGCGCTTCTTGTATTGAGCATCTCCTTTTGCGCCACGGCCTCATGCTCAAATAGAGTGGTCGCGCGGTCGTAATCAGCTTTCGCTTTGACCATCGCCACATTCGCCTGCGTCAACGCGGCCCTGGCCTGCGTGATCAGCGATTCGCTCTGCGCGTAATTCGTCGAAGCATCGTTGGCTTCCGGGCTCTCGATCATCAGGATCGGCTGCCCGGCCGTCACACTGTCGCCCAGTTTGACAATCACCCGCACGACGCGACCGGGCACGGGCAACGACACGCGCGAGATCAGGTTCGGATTGGCCTCGACCTTGCCCGGCGCCGTCACTTCGCCCATCGGCAGATTGGCCAATTGCAGAGGCTCGACGCGAATCAGCGCGAGTTTCGGCGAATCCGGCGGTATGATGACCACCCCCGGCATGGCTTGTTGGGGCGCCGGGGCAGGCGTGAAAGCCGCCTTCTGTTCGCTCTCGCAGCCCGCCATCAAAACTAAAACTGATCCCAGCAAAAGCAATCGTCTCATTATGAGATGTCTCCCTCCTTTTCAAACCGGCCTGCCGTTCGCGCTCTTAAACATTGACCGGTCCGGCGGCTCCATTTCCTGATCGGGGCTCATATCTGGTTCACAGCGCGCCAGTCGATCATCAAGGAGCCTTGCCGATGGTCGAATCAATCAGATACAGACTACGCGCGTATTCGGCGCGGGCCTCGTTGTAGCTTTGCAGAGCGCTGTTGCAGGCGCGCTGGGCCTCGATGAAGTCCACGAAACTGGCGTCGCCGCGACGGTAAGAAAACTCCATCGTGCCCAGGACCTGGCGCGACTGTTTGAGCATGTCGTTCTCTATGTCGGCGAGCAGCGCGCGCGCCGTTTCATACTGCCGCCATGCGTTGTGAGCCTCGTTGCGTATTTCGGCCTCCATCGCGGCGATGCGCGCATCGAGTCGACCCAACTCCAATACAGCGCGTTCTATCTCGCCGCGGTTGCGGTCGAAGACCGGCAGCGGAACGCTGAAGAAGAAACCGACCGAGTTGCCCCTGCCCTGCAGCCCCTGTTGACGGCGGTATTCCGCAGCGACCGTGTAATCGACCTTTCCCTGCGCGATTTGCAGCCGTATTTCGGCCTCCGATCGCTCCCGATCGCATCTGAGAGCCTGCAGGTCGGGACGCGAATCGAGCGCCAGCCGCTCGACATCGTCCATACTGGCCGGCGGTGGGTCGCGGCGCGGCGCGTCAATGACGTCGAAATCCACAGCCGGGACGGCGCGCCCCATCAGTAATTGCAATCGTTCTTTCGCCAGGCGCAGCTTCATCCGCGCCTGCAGGGCGGCGTTCCGCAACTGTAAGTCCGCGAGTTGTGTCCGCCGCAATTCGACCGCCGCCAGGTCGCCGGCGGCCACGCGAACTTTGTTGACCTCCATTATCTGATTGAATGACTTCAGATTGTCCTGGGCCAGGGCCAGATTCTCTTTGGCCAGCAACGTATCGACAAACGCGTTCCGCACGTCGAGCGCAAGCGTGCGAGCCGCGTTGAGCAAACGCCACTGCGTCACTCGCCGGGCGTTTTCCGCGACATCAATACGACGATTGCGCTTGCCGCCCCGCTCAATAGTCCATTCGGTGCGGATCCCATATTCGGGCGGGCCCGTCGGGTTCTGATCGGTGGACCCCTTGCTCAACGGCAGGAGATCGCTGTAGAGGGTCAACGTCGGGTTGGGCCGGATTCGCGCGGTCACAATCTTCGCCTCGGCGATGGAGACGTTGTAGCGCTCCGCGAGCAGATTGAGGTTCTTCTCGACCGCCTCCTGAACAGCCTGACTGACGGTCACGGCGCCCGATTGCTGAGATTGCGCGGCGATGGGATTTGCGGCGCCGGCGAGAAGAAAAGCAATAACAGGACTTGTAAATCCGAAGCGCCGAACCATTTCGAAAATTTTTCCGGGACCGCGGTCGTATCGAATATTTTTCCGGCAAAGCCCGCCCAGGACAGATAGGACAAGATTCATCCACTTCTCCCAGTTCGGCGTCGTGACGGCGAGTGTCGCTTGCGTCCGGCGCCCCAGTTATTTTCAAAGCCGCGTGGACAACTTAAAGCAACGCTTCCTCTCGGAACGGCTTGAACAAATAATCCTCCGGGGAGCCTGTATGAATTCAAAAACTCTTCAGCCGAAGAGAACGTCTCCGCCGCGAATCCGAAAGATCTGATTAAACATTGATGGAATTCGCAAACGGAGCCGCTATCATCCATAACTGAAATAAGAGAGATTAGACATCCTGCCCCTTCAACTTTTGTGCCCAGGATCTAAATTGTAGTGATTCGGATGAACAAACTATTGCGCT
The DNA here is from genome assembly GCA_036274535.1 of Blastocatellia bacterium. Classification (GTDB taxonomy): domain Bacteria; phylum Acidobacteriota; class Blastocatellia; order RBC074; family RBC074; genus JAJVID01. Next base: position 731 of record DASUFM010001027.1, on the reverse strand, counting down.
TTGATTTAGGGCGCCCGAGTGGCTTGAGCGCGGCTGTCGCCCTTCAGAACATAAGTTCGTAGGCCCGTCTTCAGGCGGAAGCTTCAGGTAAAGATCAATTCCCTGGCGCCGGAATATTCCGCCTATACCGCGCCCGTGCAATGACGTCCTGGCGTATAATCATGAACCTCCCCTGGTCAGTGAATTGATGTTTTCATCCGGACTTAATCCGGGAAGGGGCTTTTTCATGCGCTACCTAGAACAGTTTCGTTTAATTGTCGCGATCGCGCTTGTGTACGCATGTATTTCGTTCGTGATCGGCCTCGCGGCCGCGCAAGATCCGCCACAACTTTCGCTCGTAAAACTGGCCAATAAGCAAAGTGGCGATCAGCAGAAGCGGCCTCCGCGGCGGCAGGAAACGCAGCCACAGGACGCAGGCGGCGAATCAATCAAGATAACGACCGAGTTGGTCCAACTCGACGTGAAGGTGACGGACCAGAACGGACGCGCTGTATCCGGGCTGACAAAAAACGATTTTGTAGTTTACGAAGACAAGGTCAACCAGGTCATCGAGTCCGTCAGCGCCGAAGAAGCGCCTGTGAGTATGGGACTGGTGATAGACGCCTCCAGCAGTATGCGACCGAAGCTCTATACGGTGGCGGACGCGGCGCGGGATCTGATCAGGCAGATGCGGCGCGACGACGAGGCCTTCCTGGTTCAATTCAACACCGAGACCGATCTGATTCAGGAGT
>DASUFM010001026.1:0-5530 GCA_036274535.1 Blastocatellia bacterium | reverse complement strand
CATCTAGACTTAATTCCATTGCCCAAATAATCCCAGTATTCGATTTTCATGTCCCGGCCTTCGATGGCCAGCGCGGCCGCATATCCATCCCTAGGCGCCAGATCAAACAGCGCCCACCGCTCCAGTTCCCACGGATCACCGCGCGTTCCAAGCAGCGCCGCCGGTTCGCCAGGAACCAAAGAGACATCAAATTGATCCAACGGATGTGAAAGTCCTTCACCAATGGCCTTGATATACGCTTCCTTGCGCGTCCAGCAGTTAAAAAAAGCCTCCACCTGCAACCGTTCTGGCAATGCTCGCAGCGCTTTGACCTCGGCGGCGGAAAAGAAACGCTCGGCGACACCCTCTTCAACCACATCCGGCCGCAGACCCTCGACATCCACTCCTATAGCGCGCCTGCGCGTCAAGGCGCAGAGAACCAGCTCATGTGAGTGAGAGAGATTGAAGCGCAGGCCGCAGTTCTCAAAAACGCCCCCTAACTCCGGCTTCCCATAAGCGCCGTAGGAGAAGACCAGACTCGACGCCGGCGCTTGCAGATAACGACCGATGATCAGTCTCAACAGTCCGCGGGCGACGATGAAATGGTCCCGATGCCGCGGAAAACGAAAGCGCGCGGCTCGCTCCTTCTCATCCTCGGAGAGAGGCTGAGTGAGGCGCTCTACTTCGGCCGGCGTTTGCTCTAGCGATGCCCGCCAGACATGCGCCTCGTCATCCAGCAGCAATGGCCATTGGGCAGGGACGCGCCATGTTGGTTTGCCCGGGATCATAATTAAACCTCTCGCTCCAACTCGCTCAATTCCTGGGCGATCACCATGAGCAGCGAGTTGCGCGCGCTGTTCAAAAAGAAATGATCGCCCGGCAAGAGGCACACTCTGAAGGATTGCGAAGTGTGTTGGCGCCAGGCTTCAAGGCTCTCCGGCGGAACTTCAGGATCCTGCAACCCACCAAAGACGGTCAACGGACATGGTAACGACGGTTCCGGACGATACTCGAAAGTCTCGCACATGGCGAAGTCGGCGCGCAGCAGCGGCAACATCAGTTGCATCAGTTCAGGATTGGTCATTACTTCGGGCGGCGTGCCGTTGAGCCGGCCCAGTTCTTCCATAAAAAGATGATCCGGATAAGTATGTCTATGTGGATCCGGATCAGGCAGATGAGGAGCTCTGCGGCCGGAGATAAAAAGCCTCGCTGGCAGGGACGCGCCGATGGTTCGTAGCCGCCGCGCCAGTTCAAAGCTGATTAAGGCTCCCATGCTATGGCCGAAGAAGGCGAAGGGCTTGTCAGTCCAGGGCAGGATGACCCGAGCCATCTCATGGACCAGTGGTGTGAGCCGCGTGAAAGGCGCTTCCATCATGCGCGCAAGGCGCCCTGGGAGGTTGGCGGCGCAGATCTCCACGCTGCGCATCATTACGTCTGGCCAGAAGCGAAAAATGTTGGCGCTGCCCCCGGCGTAAGGAAAGCAGAATAAACGCATTTCCGCGTTTGGATTGAGCCTGGGACGGCTGAACCAAATGTTCATCTCATTGGCGTTTCTGGATGTCATCTTCAGCGCTCCGTCTTGGCGCCATGGCAATCGCGCTATAAGGTCAGGAGATCGCGCACTTTAGCCATTTATCTATGTAAGTAGTAAAAAAAATCCTTGACAACTGTAATTGCTCACAGGCTTTCCGTCGCAGCAGCGACGGTCTGACCCTGGCCGCGCGTTTCAACGCGAGGACTGGACATTGAAACATTGTCCAGTCGCGTCAGCGACGATTGAACCGGGGTTGGAATCCTGCGACTGTGATGGTTCAACCGTTGCTGGCGCGACTGGAGGATGAGCCGCATTGCTATCGCGCGTTAATGGCGTTTGAAAAATAAATGCGACCATGTGTAAAGGACTGTAGGGGCGGGTATTCCCCGTCCTGGTCAGCGCTCCGGGCAATAGGGCGGGGAATACCCGCCCCTACGTTGCATTGCGTGGTTGCATTTAATAATCAAAGACCATAAACGCGCGGCTAAGATCAAGAGTCGCTCCGCGACTAGAAGAACGTCATGCAGGTTTGATCAGATTCAAGCCCACCTCCTTTTCTTTTGGAAGCTCACTGAATCTCGATCATTTTGTCATGGAACTATTTATGATTTACTTAAACGCTGTAAATCTGTGATCTACGAGCGCTTATAGCGCGATTGCGCTGGTCTTGGCGCCAACGCGTCTTGTGGATGTAGTAGTAATATGCTCTACCGGATTTAGATAATATTTGACATCAAGTAAAGAGTGTATATTATCTAGCATGTGAGTGGTAGCCGCAAATCACATTTTTAAGCTCTTGTTACTGAATCGTTAAGCTGAGTAACAGATTATATATGTGTTTGTGCTGGTGTTCTCAGGTACTCATCCTTAGGTCATAGGGCTCGAACGATCACCTAGCAAACGCAGCTGATATCCAGTAGGCCGGAAATTGCAACTACAACATCGGATGTCTCCCAGATAGGTATCCAAAACGGCGGTAGCTCGCCTTATACAAGCCGAAAGTTGTAACTGTGACGTCGGATCTATAGGGTCGGCGACGGAATTGGTCGAAGGCGCGGCTCGCCGCCTTGGCTCTTGATTGCCATCCAGCCGGGAGAGTGGGCGAACCTGAATGGCCGCCGATAGCGCCGCCGATAGCGCCGCCGATAGCGGACGATGAGCTTCAGTCATAGCGGTTGGTCTTGCGCGATAACCTTATATGGAGATTCGCATCACGATCGCCAAAAAACTGGCTGATGGCAACATAATTGAGAGTCCGGCAACTCCATCTTATACGATTCAAAGATCAAATTTCATTGAGAGTCCCATGGGCGCGAAATATTAATAGGCCTCCTTCTTTGGAGATCGCCCAATATTAAAAGGCAATAGGGACGTCAGCTCGCCGATAGACGCAAATAACTGATTAAAGCTCATTTCCATTATTATTCCGCTTGCGCTCGCTGATGCGAGATGCTGGGCAGACCGGTTTCTCGCAGGAAATATATTTCCAATTGGGCGCCCATTTTCAAAACTTCGCTCCAGAGTGAGCGAAACACAGTTACAACGTCGAATGTGTCGCAGATAGATATCTGCAATGGCGGTAGCTTGCCCTATCCCATAGGCGTGTAACCGGATACGTATTTGGATGCATCTTAGATCAACATCCGAAAGGGCGGTAGCTTATCTGATCTCCATAAACGTATAACTAAATGTAGTTATGTATTGCGAAACATAACAATCGCGCGGTTACAAGCGTTCGCCGCCGAGGCGCGGAGATCGCGGAGGAGACGCAGAGGGTAAACCAATCTCTCTTCTCTCTCTCTGCGTTGTCTCGGGGATCTCCGAGCCTCGGCGGTGAACTCGCCTTATTCACTGGCCTTTCTGAAAGCGCTGATAGCAAACAACTTCAATTTGCACAAGCTTCAGATAAATCGAAACTGGCATCGGACGACCTGAAGGTCGAAAGACAGCCAGGGGCGGCATATGTTTGTTGCGGATGACAATTATGACATTGCCATCATAGGCATGGCCGGGCGTTTTCCGAAGGCCAGGAACATAGAGGAGTTCTGGCAGAATCTGAAAGCCGGCGTTGAATGCGTATCGTTCTTTGGCGATGAAGATCTGGAGGTGTCTTTGCCGCCAGAGGTTCTGGATGATCCCGCGTATGTCAAAGCCGGCGGTGTGATTGAAGAGATAGAGATGTTCGATGCGGATTTTTTCCGTATTTCCGCGCACGAAGCGGAATGGATGGACCCACAGCAACGTCTGTTTTTGGAGTGCGCATGGGAGGCCGTTGAAGACGCCGGGTACAATCTCGAGACTTATCGCAATCCCGTTGCTGTGTATGCTGGCGCGAATACGAATTTTTATCTGCTGGCGCGGCTAGATCAACTGACTAAAGGCAATATCAATAATCTATTTTCCATCCTGCTCGCTAACGAGAAAGATTTTCTGGCCACAAGGGTCTCTTACAAGCTTAATTTGAAGGGGGAGAGCCTGACGGTTCAAACCTCCTGTTCGACTTCGCTGGTCGCCGTTCATCTGGCCTGTCAGAGCCTTCTCAGCGGGCAATGTGACATGGCCCTGGCTGGCGGGATCTCCACGCGTGTGCCACAAAAGACGGGCTATCGGTACGAAGAAGGGATGATTGCCTCGCCCGACGGGCGATGTCGCGCGTTCGACCATCGCGCGCAGGGTACGCTGCCTGGGAACGGACTTGGGGTCGTGGTATTGAAACGGGCGTCGGAGGCGTTGCATGACGGTGACCACATCCACGCGCTGATCAAAGGATCGGCCGTCAATAACGATGGGCGCATGAAAGTGGGCTACACGGCGCCGAGCGTCGAAGGCCAGAGCGAAGTGATTGCCAAGGCGCTGGCGATGGCTGGCGTCGAAGCGGACACCATAGGTTTCATAGAGGCGCATGGGACCGGCACAATTCTGGGCGATCCGATCGAGGTTGAGGCGCTTACCCGCGCTTTTCGCCGCCATACACAGCGCCGGCAATTTTGCGCGCTGGGTTCGGTGAAGACAAACATCGGACATCTCGATAACGCCGCGGGCATCGCCGGGCTGGTTAAGGCCGCGCTGGCGCTCAAACACAAGACGATTCCTCCCTCTCTCCATTTTGAGCGGCCGAACCCGGCCATAGACTTAGCCAACAGCCCGTTTTTTGTGAACACGCAAGCGGTTGACTGGCAGGCCGGCGATCATCCGCGCCGGGCCGGGGTCAGCTCATTCGGGATTGGCGGCACAAACGCCCACGTTATTTTGGAAGAGCCGCCGGCGACTGTCGCCGCCGGTCCTTCGCGTCCGTCGCATCTCTTAACGCTGTCGGCCAGAACCGCAACCGCCGCGGAAAAGGCGGCTCAGCGGCTGGCCAGCCATTTGATCGATTGTAAGGGGCTCAACCTGGATGACGCCGTATATACGCAAAACATCGGCCGGCAGGCCTTTTCGCACAGAGTTTTCATCGTGGCCGAAGGGCGCGAGGATTTGACGAAGAAGCTTGGAGCGATACGCGCCGCGGATGTCGTCGCCGTCCCTCAGGGACAGAAGCCCAAAGTCGCGTTCATGTTCGCGGGACAGGGCGCATTGCATGTCAATGTGGCGCGGGAGCTGTTTGAAACCGAGCCGCTCTTTCGCCAAACGCTGGAGGCCTGCGCAGAGTTGGTCGAACCTCTTCTGAAGGCGGATCTGCTCGATTTGATCTATCCGCCATCAGAGCGAGCCGATGAGTCAGCGCGGAAACTTGCCCAGCCGGCCTGGGGTCTGCCTGTTCTGTTCAGCCTCGAATACGCGTTAGCCCGGCTCTGGATGGGGTGGGGGATTAAGCCACAGGCAGTGATCGGGCATAGTTTCGGTGAATATGCGGCGGCCTGTCTGGCCGGGGTTTTCTCGCTGGCGGAAGCGTCACGCCTGTCGGTCGCGCGCGGCCGGCTGATGCAAGACCTTCCGCCGGGCGCGATGTGCGCCGCGCGCCTTTCGGCCGATGAGGCGCCGCGTTTTCTGCACGGCGCGCTCGCGCTCGCTTCAATC
>DASUFM010001025.1:0-2481 GCA_036274535.1 Blastocatellia bacterium | reverse complement strand
ATTCAGTCTTTGCAAAATATCCGCCGCAAGATTGCCGACCATGACCGCCACTGCCGCCGCCAGTGTCACTCCCATCAACAGCGGCGTGTCGCGCGTCGCAACGGCCGAGACAGTCAGTTGACCCAATCCCGGCCAGCCCATCACTGTTTCGACAATGACCGAGCCGCTCATGACGCCGCCCAGCGAGAGACCGAAGATCGCAATCAGCGGGCCTGCGGCCGGCCGCAGCGCATGGCGCAGCAACACCATCCATTCCGGAGCCCCGCGAGCCCGCGCCACGCAAACGAATTCTTCATCGAGCGCTTCCCTGACGGCGGCGCGCGTGTGCGCGAGAAAAAGCGCGAGAAGCGGGACGGAAAGGATGATCGCGGGCGGGATAATCCGAAAAGAAAATACGCCGTCGACGGAATTCGTCGTCGCGCCGATGACGTTCACAAGCGGCGTGGAGGAAATAAGGGCCAGCGCAAGTAGCGCCAGCGCGAGGCGCGGCGTGGAGGCCGCCAACAGGATGATCGCTGAACAAAGTCGATCAGTCGAAGAACCGGCGCGCCGCGCCGCGGCGATTCCCAGAGTGAGCGCGACCGCCCAGGCGATCGCCAGTGCGACAGTCGCCAGCGCCACGGTGCGCAACAGCGGGAGCCGTATGAGGCTCCACACCGGCGCATGCATGACCAGTGAATCGCCGAGATCGCCGCGCGCGACCTCGGCGAGCCATCTCCGGTAACGCTCCATCAACGGGCGATCCAACCCGTGGAGGCGGCGAATATTCTCCAGGGCCTCCTCCGAGCTGCGCCCCCCTTCGAGCATACTTACCGCGTCCCCCCCGGCGCGCGCGAGCAGCGCAAAAACCAGGAACGAAATGACCAGCAAAACCAGAACGCCTTGCAGCGCCCTGGACAAAATCAGCTTTAACATAGGCAGTCAGGCGGAAATTATGAAGCATTTTCATATACGCCTCGGGATTTTTGCGCGGCGCTTACTTCGTCAATTGACGGGCGCCCGATGACAAATGACCAGTGATAAACGTAAAATGGCGCATGAATCACCCACCATTCACTTGCTACGGCGTCTTTCGCCCAGACGCGTCATCTGTCCATGGCGCGAGACAGGCGCCGGATGCGCCCACAAATTGCCCGCTCGGCCTGGCAGGCTTAATGGGATGGCCTGACGAGTCCGCGCGTAGATGCCCCAGGCCTCGCAAACAATGAGATTCACAATATTGCGGCAATTGGCCCTGCCCGCTTTGCTCGCGTTGGTTTGGACCGCGTCCGCCTGCCGATCCAGCGTCCCGGCCGGCGAACGCGATGGAAACCGGCATGGCGGCGAAATCGTTTATCGTGTCTCGACGCCGCCGGCGACTTTTAATTACCTGCTGGCCGGCGACGAGAGTTCGGTGATCGTCGCTTTCTACCTGATGGGCGGGCGCCTGATCGAGTTCGACCACAAAACTCAGCGTTACGTCCCCGGCCTGGCGGAATCGTTGCGGCGACTCGACGACGGAAAAACCATCGATCTGACCCTTCGCGAGGGGATCAAATTTTCGGACGGCCATCCGATCACCGCCGAAGACGTGGTCTTCACCCTTCGCGCAATATACGACGAACGCACGGCCTCTCCGGTTTTCCGCGACGCGATGATGATCGGAAACCGCGAGATCGAAGCCCGGGTACTCGAGGGGCAGAACGGGCGGCGGCTGCAGATGATCTTTCCCAGTGTCGTCGCGCTGCCCGAAAATTATCTCTCGAACCTGGCCGTATTGCCGCGCCACATACTCGAAGCCGATTTCAACAGCGGCGCCTTGCGCAACGCCTACGGCCTGACCGCTGATCCGGCGCGAATCGTCACCGCCGGGGCGTTCACCGTCGAATCGGTCACGCCCGGCGAACGCGTCGCACTCAAACGCAACCCGCACTACTGGAAAAAAGACGCGACGGGCGAGCCGCTGCCGTACCTGGATCGGCTGGTGATCGAGGTCATGAAGGACGCAAACAACGCCTTCATGCGCCTGCGGCAAGGCTCCCTGGACATTTATGATCGGCTTCGACCGCCGGACTTTGTGGAGTTGCGTTCGCAACCGGGAATAACACAAGTGTCCGATCTCGGTCCGGGACTGCAAACCGATCAACTCTGGTTCAACCTCCACGGGGACGAACTGAACGGCCGTCCCGTTGTGAATCCCGTCAAACGCGCATGGTTTAACGACACGCGGTTCCGCCAGGCCTTGTCGAGCGCGATTGACCGCCAGACTATCGCTTCGATCACCCTGCGAGGGCTGGCCACGCCTCTCGCCGGTTTCGTCTCTCCCGGCAATCGCAACTGGGCCGCCGCCGACCTTCCGCGCGTCTCCTACGACATGGAAAAGGCGCGGGCGCTTTTGAGGGAAGCCGGCTTTACATCGCAAGGCCCTCAGGATCGCCCGGAATTGTATGACGCGAAAGGTAATCGCGTGGAATTGACGCTGATCGTGCCGGCGACAAGCCA
>DASUFM010001024.1:0-2302 GCA_036274535.1 Blastocatellia bacterium | reverse complement strand
ATTTTAATCCTTCAGTAAAGATCGAACATGAAAATATATATCTATCGGCTGACAATGGCGGCGGCGATTTGCGGAGCCGTCATTCTAGTCTTCGCCCAATCGGGCAGGAAAATTTTGATCGCGCACCGCGGCGCGTCGGCTTATGCGCCCGAACACACGGTCGAAGCCTACCGCCTGGCGATCGAGCAGGGCGCCGATTTCGTCGAGCAGGATTTGCAGGTCACGAAGGACGGCGAACTGGTCTGTCTGCACGACCTGACGCTCGAACGCACGACCGACGTCGAGGAGGTCTTCCCGGACCGCTTCCGCGCGGACGTGAGCAAGGATCAGCCGTCCGGCGTCCAAACCGCCAAACAAGGGCCCGTGAAGCGCTGGTACGTTTCAGACTTTACGCTCAGCGAGATCAAACGACTCGACGCCGGGTCATGGTTCAACGCGAAATTCAAAGGCGCCAGAGTCCAGACGTTTCAGGAGGCGATCGATCTGATCCGCGGCAAGGCGGGGCTATACCCGGAGACCAAGGCGCCCGAAGTTTACGGCAACCGCGGCTTCGATATGGAAAAACTGGTGCTGGAGACTTTGAAGAAAAACCGCCTGGACACCCCCGGCGCTGATCCGAAAACGCCCGTGATCATTCAATCGTTCAGTCCCGAGAGCCTTCGCAAAATGAGATTCGATTTGAAGACGAAACTGCCACTCACGCTTCTGATCACCGGCGATACGCAAAACGAATGGCTGTCGGCTGGCGGGATGAAGCGCGTGAAAGAGTTCGCCGACGGCGTCGGCCCCGCAAAAGGGCTGGTCGAGCGCAATCCCGAAATCGTACGATGGGCTCACGACGTGGGATTGACGGTCACCCCCTGGACGTTCAGGTCGGCTTCGACCGGGCAATACAAAGACGCGCGTGAAGAGATGCGCCATTTCCTGTTCGATTACGGCGTCGACGCGATGTTCACCGACAATCCCGATCTATTTCCGCGATCGTGAACTTCTGTCCTGAGAACGCTACGCAATCCCCTCATCTTTCACGGATTGGATTGCAATTTCCTTTCCAATCCGCCGGTGGCCCATATGTTGATGGCGCGTCTGCGAGAGCAGGGGGTGGAGAATGTGGAAGATGTGAAGAAGTGTTATCTGGAAGGCGACGGTCGTGTCAGCGTAATCAAAACGGATTCGAGAAGCGATAATAGGAAGAGACCGAAGAGATTAGCGCACTGAGGCCCCCTGATGAGGTGGGACAATTTAAATGTGTCCCACTGTATGGTTGCGCTTAATTTTCAAGCGCCATGAATGCGAGAGGAAGCAAGTCCCGTCATGCCGCTTTGGGCATGGTCAGCCGTGGGGCCAGGCCTGGTATCGCCGCGGCCAGCACATCCTCGACCCGGTCGGCGAATACGAACTCCATTTCGGCGCGCACGTTGTCGGGCAAATCGCGCAGGTCCTTCTGATTTTCCCTGGGCAGAATGACGCGCATAATGCCGGCGCGGCGCGCGGCCAGCGCTTTCTCTTTCACGCCGCCGATCGGCAGGACGAGGCCGGTCAGCGTAATTTCACCGGTCAGCGCCGTGTCGCTGCGCGCCGGCGTATCCGTATAAACCGAAGCCAGCGCCGTCGCCATAGTGATGCCGGCCGACGGGCCGTCTTTCGGGATCGCGCCGGCCGGGACGTGTATGTGAAGGCCCGAACGGCGCACGACGTTCGGATCGATGCCCATCTGCTCGGCATGAGCCCAGATGAAACTTTGCGCGGCCTTGGCCGATTCCTGCATCACTTCGCCCAGGTGCCCTGTCAGCGTCAGACCGCGCCCGGCGGGCAGTAACGTGGCCTCGATGTAAAGCACGTCGCCGCCGGTCTCCGTCCACGCCAGCCCGGTCGCGACTCCCGGCGGCAACTGTTTGCGCGTGAGTTCGAACGAGAAGCGTTCGGGGCCGAGCATTTCGGGCAAATCTTCGAGCCTGATGATGGCCGGAGTCGTGTCGCCTTCGGCGAAGCGCAGCGCGACGCGGCGTGTCAGACTCCCGATGGCGCGTTCGAGCTGGCGCACGCCGGCTTCGCGCGTGTACCGCCCGATGACGTGGTTCAGCGCCTCGTCGCTAAGCACGAACTGTTGATCCGTCAATCCGCTTTCTTTCAACTGGCGCGGGGTCAGATAGCGATGCGCTATCTCCATCTTCTCTTCCGCGCTGTAACCGCTCAGCCGCAGCATCTCCATGCGGTCCAGTAGCGGCGCCGGTATGGTGTCGATGGTGTTGGCGGTGGTGATGAAGAAGACCTTCGAGAGGTTGAATGGCAGGTCCAGGTA
>DASUFM010001023.1:0-37068 GCA_036274535.1 Blastocatellia bacterium | reverse complement strand
AATCCTATCTAAAAGGCGCTCAACGATCTGAATCCTGAGCGTCGCCTGTTTCAACTTCAAAAAATGACGAGCTATACCATGTCAACAGTCCTTATTAAAAATCGTCCGGTCGTACAAATAGAAGTTAATGGTGATGAGCCTGTCTGCAGTGAGCTGACTGCGCAACTGGGAAGCGCTATCGATCAGGCCGAAGATCTGGGGCCAGGCGCGATCATGCTCATTCATCTGGCCGGTCAGGCGGATCCTGCCGCTGTTCGCCCTTGGCCAGGCCAGATTGACTTTCAGTCGGTTCGCAAATGGGAGAATGTTTTGCGCCGCATCGAGCGCAGTAATTCGGCTACCATTCTATTCGTGGAACACGCCTGCTCGGCGGTCGCTTTAGATCTTCTGGTTGTGACCGACCGCCGTCTCGCCGGAGGGGATTTTTTTGCGCCGTCTCCGATTTTCCGCGGGGCCGTATGGCCCAGCATGACTCTATATCGACTGGCGCGACAAATTGGCGAGTCCAGCGCTCGCAAAATAGCGCTGGATGCCGATGAAATTTCTGCGCAGCGAGGAATTGAACTGCGCATCATCGACGAGATCATCGATGTCGGAACGGACGGAGCGGAGCGGACCGCGCGTCTGCTCCGGAACGCGCCTCCGGAGGACTTTGCGATCGCTCGCCGGCTCATGCAGGATAGCTTGTCGACCAGTTTCGAGGAAGCTCTAGGCGCGCACCTGGCGGCCTGCGATCGCGCCTTACGCCGCTCTACCGGAGGTGAATTCGAAAAAGCGCGCGATGTAGCGTCTGCGGTGTAGCGTCTACCCAGCCTTGATGGCCCAGCCACTGAATATTCTATGTCCCTTGCAATCTCCGAAAACACGTTGAATACATGGCGCCGGTCCGGCCCATCTCCTGGCGCTGCGCCCGAAGAAGATGCGCGCGCGCTGGCTGATTACGTCGCGTCTGGCGCGAAATTCCTGGAACTACTGGGCCCAAAGCGGTCCCGTTCACCGGAACAGGCGGCCCTCGCTTCCGATATTCATGGCGCCTGCCGCGCATTACGGCGGCGATTTATGGCGCTCCATGCTGATTGGCTTTACGACGCTTTGACCCATGGCTTCAAAATACGCAGAACACTGCGCGAACTGGTTTTCGGCGCCGCCGAACAGTGTCCCGGTCTGACGCCCACGCCGGCGCAGATTGTCCAGGAACGCGCGCTGTCGCAGAGCGAGAAGGAAGGTTACGAGATTGACCAGGCCTTGTTTTTCCATGCCATGCTCCGTTCGCAAAAGATTGGACGGCATATTGTTGAGTCAGCGCTGAGGCCTACAGTCCGCGCTGTTGAATTGCTCGGATCATTTCGGAACAGTTCCCGATTGGATTTCGATTCGGTCTTAATTGAGCGACGTGGTAATGCGGCGTATCTGACCATCAACAATACTTCCTGTCTCAACGCCGAAGATGACCGATTGGTAGAGGACCTGGAAACCGCCGTGGATCTGGCGTTGCTGGACGATAGCGTAAGTGTCGGTGTTCTGCGAGGCGGCGTTATGAACCATCCGCGCTATGCCGGCCGCCGCGTGTTCAGCGCAGGCATTAATTTGAAGGCGTTGCATGCCGGACAAATCTCATTCGTCGACTTCCTTCTGCGGCGGGAATTGGGCTTTATCAACAAAATTTTTCGCGGCCTGCTGCTCGACGACGAGGCGGGGCGACCCGATCACTGGGGCGCGACTGCGAGAACGCTCGAAAAACCCTGGATCGCGTGTGTGGATAGTTTCGCCATCGGAGGCGGAGCTCAGTTGCTGCTTGTGTTCGATCACGTCATCGCCGCCGTCGATAGCTATTTCAGTCTGCCTGCGGCGCAGGAAGGCATCGTTCCCGGTTTTTCAAACCTGCGCCTGCTTCGCAGCCTGGGAGGCCGCAAAAGCCGGCAAGTAATCTTATCCGGGCGGAAGATTGAGGCGCATGAACCTGATGCGAGCCTGTTATTCGACGAAGTAGTCAATTCGGTGGAACTGGACGCCGCGATTGAGCGCGGCGTCCAGCAACTCGGCAGCCCCGCAGTCGTCGCAAACCGGCGCATGTTGAACCTGGCTGAGGAGCCGCTCGATATCTTTTTGCAGTACGCGGCCGAATTCGCGTTGGCGCAAGCTGAACGTCTTTACAGTCCGGATGTGCTCAGCAAGATATGGCGCAAATGAACCTGTCTATTTATGCTTTGCGCGCCGAGTTTTTCACATGAACACTCCAACCTCTCCCCTAGCTGAACAGTCAAACGAAGCTCCAGATGATCGCGCCCGAGTCCGGTACGAAAAGCGCGGGCGAGTGGCCTATATCGTTTTAGACCGTCCCGACGCGCTTAATGCGATGGATGAGCGAATGCACGTGGAACTCGGGCGCGCGTGGGATGATTTCGAACAGGACGATGAGATCTGGCTCGGCGTATTGACGGGCGCCGGAACGCGCGCATTCTCAGTAGGCCAGGATCTTAAGGAACTGGTTGCGCGCGTCAACGCAGGCGCTCCTCCGACTACCTTTGGGAGCCGCGGGAGGCCCGGATGGCCAAGATTGACCGAGCGATTTGGCCTGAGCAAACCGGTTATTGCGCGAGTCAATGGTTATGCGTTCGGCGGAGGTTTCGAATTGGCTCTGGCCTGCGACGTCATCATCGCCGCGCGTGAAGCATGCTTTGCCCTGCCTGAAGCCAGGCTCGGCTTGATTCCGGGCGCGGGTGGCTTGTTTCGGCTGATTCGGCAAATACCTTTTAAGGTGGCAATGGGCTACCTGATTACTGGACGCCGCATCAACGCGGAACGCGCATATGAGCTTGGCCTGGTCAATGAGGTTGTACCCGCCGCCGATCTCGATGCCTGTGTCCAGCAGTGGGTCGATGATATTTTGCGTTGCGCCCCGCTCTCGGTGCGGGCCTTGAAGCAAGTCGGCCTGGCATCCTGCCACTTGTCTCTGGAAGAGGCCTTTGCCACGACCTATGAAGCGGAGGAAATCCGCCGCAAGAGCGATGATTGCCGGGAGGGGCCGCTGGCGTTTGTCCAGAAACGCGATCCAAAATGGATGTGTCGCTGATCAAAAGCGATCGTTGGCAATCCTGGATTGTTAATCTCAGAAAGGATTCCACATGGGTGAGTCAATACGGATCGACTCTGTCGTTTGCGCTCCCTCAGACATAGCGGGGGGAGTAAAATCACTGTATTCGGTATGCGAATGGTTAAGCCAGGTTGGAAATAGCGGTATCGCCCCATTGGGCAAATCAGATCTGGCTTCCTGGTTCGAGCATCGCTGCAGGCTTTATGATTACTCGTATGTTCCTCAGGTCTTGATATACCCTGAGGTTTATCAGCCGCATTATGACTTAGTCAAGTATCACGTTTGTTTTGCCCTGGGTCAGTATGCCCCGATTAAGCCTCATGCCGATCTGGTTGTCTGTAAGTCGCCTGCGATTGTCTCATGGGTCAAACAACAACATAAGGAGATACCTACGACACTTATGCTCCCTAGCATTGATCGCTCTATCTTCGAGTATGACGGCCGACCCAAAAAAAATCAGATCTGTTATATGACAAGGCCACATAAGCATCCCGAAATTGCGCAAAGGCTTCGGCGGCGCTATGGAGATAAGCTGGTGGAAATCGTTAATTTCACGGAAACGCAGGTCGCTGAAGCTTTGAAAGATGCGCGTGTTTTCGTCTGGGTTGGAAATGACACGGAAGGTTCACCGCGGCCCCCTAAAGAAGCTTTAGTCGCCGGTTGCGTAGTCGTTGGTCTAAAATCCGATTTGTGTCAAGATTACCAGATCGATTTTGGAATAAAATGCTCAACCATGGATGAGTTGATAGAGATGGCAGGTGAATCCTTGACCCAGCCCTTACCGTCTATTGAAGAACGCGCAGTCGTACGTGATAAGAAGGAAGAGATGAGGGATTGGCTTACACTGATAAATAGTTTAACCCAAACAGTGGGCTCTAAGCGTTACTAACGACCAGGCATTACAAAAAGCCGGCGTAAACTTGTATCCTGAGCATAAATCAGGATTCAGCCATTGAGTCATTACGAAAAGTGGAGGGGTGTATATGAGAGTCTTATTCATCCCGCTTGGCGGCTCGATTTCACATAGCATTCCGCTCATCGCGTTGAGCCGGATGCTCGACAAAGCAGCTTACAAAACCGCGTTTCTATTGCCTCGGAGCAAGCGCCACCTTGCGGCCAAATTCGGCTTAGATTCCATCGATATTGATTATTTATACAACCAACATTCCTTTCGCACTGAACTGCGCGCTTACGGACTTTTCTCTCCCGACGTCGTTATCGATGACACTAATCCAGTGACTGGCCTGACCACTGCGTTAGTAAAGTTGCCGAGAGTGACGATCCAACGAACAGGCCTGTTTCCCGGCGGCGCGCCCTGCGATCCTAACTACGAGTTTAGTCTGAAATTTGACATGACGCAGATACCGAATATGGCTTTTATGGGATTGCCGCAGCCGCGGACGTTTTCCGATTTTTTCAGCGCCAACTGCAAGATTGTCCCAGGTATTCCGTCTATCGAACAGCTTCCTCCGTCACTGAGTTATGATCCGACGTATTTTTTCTCCGGCCCTTTGTTACTGGAAGATTACATGATGGAGCAGGTTATCGACTTGCCGGCTCGCGCTGATGGCGCGCCCGGCGATGAAGGGAACTATGCGGCGCTTGAGCGCTTTTTCGCGGAGCACGCGCAGCGGAGGAGGATCTACATTACACTCGGGACTGTGGCGCGGGTGGGGCCGCAGATATTATCCTGTATGCGGCGCCTCATCCGGCAAAGGACAGCCGTCGTGACAAGTGTCGAGCTCGAAGGCCTCAGCGCTGAAGAACGAAAATATTACTTCTACGCCGCATACCTGCCAATGAATTATGTCTGCAAGAATGTCGACATGATGATTCATCAGTGTGGATCTGGCACGTATCATTATCCGATTATTCATAAACTGCCGACGATAACGATAGGAACACGGACGTATGACAGAGACGGTGTGGCGCGCCGTCTGCAGGAACTTGGAGTGTCTACTCATCTGAAAGCGCCTGAAGAGCGCCCGGACTTTGAAGAGGCGTTTCAAGAAGCCATCGAACGGTACTATGAGTTGGATTGCGCGTTAGTGGCGGAGACGCGTCAGCGGATGGATGCGCTCAACGAGGAGATCTCCCGCACGAGGGCGGCGTTCAATCTGGAGGCGGTTTTGCAAAAGGCGGTGAAATGACATCTTCTAAAGCCGCTGCGGAGGGTGAATGATGGAAACAGGTGTCGCCGGGATAGAATTGAGGGATTGCTTACTTGATCCGCTGATGGACGTCATGAATTTTCTGAATGAGGTTGTGCTTGACTACCCGGACGCCATCTCATTTGCGCCGGGCCGACCTCCGGCGGACCTTTTTGATGTGGAGAATTCACTGCGCGCGATCAAGAGCTTCGTGCGATTCGCCGCGAACAATGGCGGTTGCGAGGAACTGCGAGTTTGGCAGGATCTGGGACAATACAATCGCACCAACGGCATAATCCGCGATTTGATTTCCGACCAGCTTGCCAAGGATGAAGGTATTCATGTGTCCGCCGAGTCCATCATCGTCACCGTGGGCGCGCAGGAAGCAATGGCCATCGCCCTGAGTGGCTTATTTGACCCTGCGAGCGACGTCCTATTGGTGAGCGATCCGACCTATATAGGCATTACCGGTCTGGCCCGAATTCTTGGCATTCGCGTGATTCCAGTTCCGGCGGATGATGAAGGAGTCGATCCTGAAGAAGTTGAACGAGCAATTGAGCGGTGCCGGGCTCTTGGCCGTCCCCGCGCTTTCTATGACATACCGAGCTTCAACAATCCCCTGGGCACATCCCTGGCCCCGGAGCGTCGCCGGCGGCTTCTGGAAGTCTGCAAGAAGCATGGGGTTTTGATCATTGAGGACAACCCTTATGGCATGTTCGCTTATGAGGGAACGCATGCGCCGCCGATCAAAGCGCTCGATACAGGAGCGGAGAAGATGGTCCTATATATCGGCAGCTTCGCAAAGACCCTTTTTCCCGGGTTGAGGCTAGGTTATCTCGTGGCGGACCAGAGAGAGGCGCGCACAGGGAATATCCTGGCCATGGAATTGTCGAAGGTAAAAAGTCTTCTTACGGTGAACTCTTCTCCATTGTTGCAGGGCGTAGTGGCTGGCATCCTGCTTGATCAAGGCGGTTCCCTGCAATCTGCGGTTTCTCCCAAGAAGGAGCGCCTCCGGCGAAATCGTGACGTGATGCTCGAATGTCTCTCATCCCAGTTCGAGAATACGCCGGGAGTTCGCTGGAATCGCCCGAAGGGAGGATATTTTCTTGTCGTGACGCTTCCATTCAGCTTCGGGAAAGAGGAACTCAAGCGCTGCGTATCACAGTACGGGGTAATAGTTACTCCGATGCGCTTCTTCACTATTGGCGCCGGACACGAATGCCAGATCAGGCTGTCGTTCAGCTGTCTTGATGAGGAAACAATTCGTGAAGGAATACGTCGATTCGGGAAATTCGTGAATGATCGCTGTGAGGTTCGCTAGACGATGTTATCAATTTTTCCGCAAACTACACCCTTCGAGATCGAGGATCAAATAAGCTGATTTCTTAACTTAGAAAGGGACAGCAATGTTTAATGCGCCAGGATTTGATGACGCTCCGCTGATCGATTTGATTTACGGCGCTCCTAAGACAATCCAGTTTGTGTACCCATACTACGAGAACCCAAAGTTTTTTCAGATCCAACTCGATACGTGGCGTTCGTATCCGCCGACTCTGCGCGAAAGGATCAAGGTCATCGTGGTTGATGACGGCTCCCCTGACTCTCCGGCCGAGTACGTATTGCGTGGTCAGGAGTTTCCCTATCAACTCCGCCTGTTTCGGATCGAGGTCGACGTTCGGTGGAACTGGAGCGCGGCCCGCAACATCGGTATGCGCCACGCCGAAGAAGGTTGGGTCGTAATGACCGACATGGACCACGTGATCGAACGCGATGTCGCGATGCGACTGACTGCCGGGCAACACGATCCGGAGATGATCTACAGGTTCTCCCGTCGCGAGCACAATGGGAAGAAGATTCGTCATCACCCGAATTCGATGCTCATGACGCGCGAGATGTTCTGGCTGATCGGTGGGTACGACGAGGCTCTGGCAGGCTACTACGGCACCGACGCTGACTGGCGGAGGCGGTGCGCGAAGCATACAAAGGTCGCCACACTTCGCGATGAGTTGGTCAGGTATGAGCGCTTTGGCGACAGCTCTACGACGAGATATAAACGCCTGCAGCCGGAAGACGCCGCCGTAGCGCAGATTATCTCGGCGCGCAACGCGGACTGGCGCCCCAAGACGCTGTCGTTCCCATATCACGAGGTGCGCTGTGGTTAACCTGATAGTTTGTAATTAAGGGCCATTTTAGCCCTGGCCAATTCGTTTATGGGCGCGCTTACATCCCGACTTTAGACAAAACGCGGCTGGGTTAGTTGTTATGTGTGACAAAAACAAATTGACCCAAACGCCAGGTTAATTTTGCCCTTGAGAGGTAAATCGTGGATATACAGCATCCTTCCCACCAATTGTCATCTTCTCTGCGGACAAGGATTGCAGGCGTTGGCACGGCGACCCCGCCTACATCCTATTCACAGACTGAATTGCTTGACATATTTAACATAAAAGACCGCCGCTTCCGTTCGCTGTTTCTTAACACCTTTATCGAACGCCGCTATCTTACCCTGCCCGGCCCTGATAAAAATGGTTCGATCCGAACCGAAACTCAAAGCGAATTGCTGAACAAGCATCGCACTTGCGCAATCGAGATCGGGGCGCGCGCGATCCGGGAGTGCCTGAACAGCTTGAATGCGCGTAGCTCAGACGTCTTTTATCTCTGCTGCGTGACGACGACAGGTTTCTTGAGCCCGGGTCTGAGCGCATTTTTGTGCCGTGAGCTTCCCCTTTCGCCGGACTGCGTGCGCCTCGACGTCGTCGGCATGGGCTGCAATGGCGGCCTGAACGCGCTCAACGCCGCGTCCAGCTGGGCTCTGGCCAACCCTGGCAAGCTCGCAATCATGTTATGCGTTGAAATCTGTTCGGCTGGTTATGTAATTGACGAAACTCTGAGGACTGCCGTGGTAAACAGCTTGTTCGGTGATGGAGCCGCCGCCATAGCTCTAATCGCGGTCCCTGATGATCGGGCGTCCGCCGGACCGGCTCTCCTGAAATTTCATAGTCGCATCATCACCGAAGCGATAGACGCCATGCGTTACGATTGGAATGAATCGCAGGGCAAATTCAGTTTCTTTCTGGACCCCGAAATTCCTTATGTGGTGGGCGCTAACGTCGAGAGCGCGATTGATGGCCTGCTTCGCGGCGCCGGCCTTCGGCGCTCGGACATCGCACATTGGCTGGTCCATTCCGGCGGCAAGAAAGTAATCGATGCCATCAGGGTGAATTTAGGTTTGTCCGCTCACGACCTGAGGCATACAAGCGGGGTGCTACGTGACTATGGCAATCTGTCCAGTGGCTCATTTCTTTTTTCATATCAGCGTTTGCTCAACGAAGGCGTAGTCGCGCGTGGAGACTATGGCGTCATGATAACAATGGGCCCCGGCTCCACTATCGAATCCGCTTTGCTTCAATGGTGAGCGGCAATTTTCATTTTGCTCAACCGATAATAAGCTCATTGTCCTTGCCCATACTTTTACGTCGAACTCACGCTAGCTAATGGACGATTTTATAAAAAGGATTGGAGCCTTGCCGCCTGAAAAACGCGCCCTGCTCCTGCAGCGGCTGCCCCCGCTCTCATTCAGCCAGCGGCGGTTATGGGAACTTGAGAGGCATGGGGCGTCCAACGTAGCGGCGCTGCCCGTGCGATTGAGCGGCGCGCTCGATAATGAGGCGCTGACGCGAAGTTTGAGCGAGATGGCGAGACGTCATGAGGTCTTGCGCGCGGTATTTCCGGTTATCGATGGGCGGCCCAGGCAGGTATCGTTGCCGGCAAAGCCGGTCAGCGTCCCGGTCATGGATTTACGCGGACGCGCGGTGGAAGAGCGGGAGGCGGAAACGCAACGGCTGTTTGGCGCCATCATCCATGAGCGGTTCGATCTGGAGCGCGGGCCTTTGTGGCGGGTTCTCCTGCTGCGCATTGAGGATGAAGAGCACATAGTTCTTCTGGCGGCTCACCATATGATCTTCGACGGCTTGTCGAACGGAGTCTTATTGCGCGAGGTCGCTCAATGTTACGAGGCTTATCGCCATGGGCGTGATCCCCAACTGCCGGCGTTGCCGATTCAATATGGCGATTACGCGCGATGGCAACGAGAACAGTTGAGCGGAGAAAGACTGAAGCCTTATCTCGACTACTGGCGCGCGCAATTATCCGGCATGGCCCCTTTGATGGAGTTGCCGGCGGATCATGCGCGACCGGCGCAGGCGATTTTCAACGCCGCCAGTGTCCAATTGCAATGTGACGCCGACACATCCATTTCGCTCAAGAGATTGTGCGCCAGGGAAGGCGTCAGCCTGTTCATGGCCGGTCTGGCCGCGTTTGTGGCCATGCTGCATGCTCGCGCCGGAGCGGATGACATGATCATCGGGATTCCAGTAGCCGGGAGGAATCTGGCGGGTACCGAAGCCTTGATCGGAAGCTTCGTCAATATCCTTCTGCTTCGCCTGCGCCTCACCGCCGAAACGACGGTCGGAGAACTTTTGAATCTGGTTCGCAATACCACGCTGGAAGCTTACGAACATCAGGACTTGCCTTTCGCCATGTTGCTTGAAGAGCTATACCCGGGAGAAGAGTACGACAGCTATGGGGTTCGCGGTCAGGCGCCGCTCTTCCGTGTGGCGTTTGACTTTAAAAGTGTTCCCACCGACGCCTCGTTTGATCTGCCCGGGTTGAAAGTCAGCCTGGTGGAAATGGACGACAAATCCACCGGCGGCGATCTATACATCAAGCTATGGGAGCAGAATCAACTCGTCGCAGGTTCATTCCTGTATAACAGCGATTTGTTCAATGAAGACTCAGCCGCTCGCATGGCAGGTGAATATGTTTCATGGCTACGGCGGATCGCGACGCGCTATGACTCGCGCGTCACAGAGTTGGCTCAAAGCGTTGGAACCGACGCCAATGGGAGCGGAACATTCCGCAGGAATGAAGAATAAGCGACGGAAATTTTAGACAATGAGGAAAAAGAGAATAATTACAACCACACCGAACGCCGGATTATGCGTGTTCGTAGGCGTCGTCGTATTACCGCTTTTGAGTTGTTTCTCCAGTCGGGGGGGGGACTCCACCGGGGTCGGCGGACGCATGATAACTGAGATTGGCGCGATCAGGAGCCTCGGCGGGATGGTCGAAGCGCGGGCGGCGCACGCGGCGACGCTTCTCAAAAACGGGAAAGTGCTTTTGGCCGGCGGGATGCGGGTAGAGGGGCGCTATCTGGATTCGGCGGAACTCTACGACCCGCAGACCGAAAGCTTTACCCCGACGGGGAAGATGAACGCCAGACGGGTCGGCCCCATGGCGATTTTGATGAATGATGGGAAGGTTCTGCTGACAGGCGGGGTTGACGAGCGGGGGAGCGTCGCCAACGCGGAGATATATGATCCGGAGACAGGCAGGTTTTCGCCCACCGGCGACATGATCAAAGCGCGAGAGGGGCATGCGCTGGTCAAACTGAATGATGGCCGGATACTGGTGGCGGGAGGGTTGGCCAATCGCCGTGGCGTCAGCGAGGCCGAGCTATATTCTCCATCCAGTGGGACATTCAAACTGACGGGCTCCATGAAGACCGGCAGGGGAGTGGTCGCCGCGGCGGCGCTGCCAGATGGCCGAGTCATCGTTTGTGGCGGGACCACGGATATGAGAACCGTTCTAGCCGGCGCTGAAATATATGACCCCAGATCTGGAAGCTTCACGCCGGCGGGAGACATGAACCAGCCGCGTTTCAAGTTTGCCGCAAACCTGCTCAAGGATGGCCGGGTTCTGCTGACGGGGGGGGGCGTTAATCGTGAATGGAGCGGTCGCCGGCCAACAACCGAAATCTTCGACCCCGAAACGGGGCGATTTACGCCGGCGCCGAATATGAACGTCGCTCACTTTAAACATACTACCGCGACCGCGACGCTTCCGGACGGAAGAGTCGTCATCGCAGGCGGGCACGACAGAGTGGAGATTTTCGATCCCAAGACGGAGACCTTCAGTCGGGTGAAGGGCGATTTGGGGGACGAAGTATTTTGCAACACGGCGACCGCGCTGCCGAACGGCAAAACGCTCGTGGCGGGAGGCTATGTCGCTTCCGGTTCGGGCCCGCCGGTCGCCATCGCCAAAGCATGGTTGATCGATCCCTGATCTTCTGGCGCGTGTACTGATCAACCATCGCGATAGACCAATGATGGCGCCACACAGGCTGTGTGGCGCCTATGCGACCGCAATCCGATCTGGTTAACGCTGCGCTCATATCTTCCCCACAGGTCACAGGCTTCGGTTTTCATTGAAAATGTCAGCTCAGAAACAATCCGCAAAAGATTTTATCAACCGCATCGCGGCCCTCTCGCCGGAACGGCGGGCGCTGCTGATCGATCGCCTGCCGCCGCTTTCATTCGGACAACAACGTCTCTGGTTCTTCGATCAGATGGGGCCGGGCAGCGCGCTCAACGTGATCGCGCTGCCCGTGCGTTTGCAGGGGCAGCTTGACGTCTCGGTTCTGGAACGCAGCCTGAGCGAAGTCATGCGCCGACATGAGATCCTGCGGACGTGTTTCCCTGTGTTTGACGGCCGGCCCGCGCAGCTTGTTTTGCCGGCTCAACCGCTGGCGCTGCCGCTGCATGATCTGACGCGTCTGTCGCCGGCGGAGCGCGAGACCGAAGTCAGGCGGTTGATCGCCGCGGAGGTCAACCGTCCGTTCAATCTGCATGACGGACCAGTGATGCGTGGCCAATTGTTGCGGCTCGGCATTGAAGACCATGTCGTGCTTTTGGCCGCGCATCATATCGTGTTCGACGGATGGTCGACCGGGGTTCTGATTCGTGAAGTCAGCGCGTTGTACGGCGCTTACATCCGCGGGGCGACGCCGCCGCTCGGCGAACTTAAGCTGCAATACGGCGATTACGCGCGGTGGCAACGGCAGTGGTTGCAGGGCGATGTGGTGGCGCGGCAGATGGAATACTGGCGGAAGCAGTTGGCCGACCTGCCGCCGTTATTGGAATTGCCCACGGATTATGCGCGCCCGGCGACGCAATCTTTCAACGGCGGCAACGAAACAGTCGAGTTGGACAGGGACCTGTGTGACGCGTTGAGAACGCTCAGCCGTAACGAAAACGCCACACTGTTCATGACGGTTCTGGCGGGGTTCCAGGCTCTGCTCTATCGCTACACCGGAAATCCCGACATCCCCGTCGGGAGCCCGATTGCCGGACGAGCTGACGCTTCGATGGAAAGTCTGTTGGGATGCTTCGTCAACACCATCGTTTTGCGCGCGAAACTCTCAGGCGGGATGAGCTTCAAAGAGTTGCTTGGGAGTGTGCGGGAAGTGGCGCTCGATGCGCACGCGCATCAGGACCTGCCTTTTGAGTGGCTAGTCGAGGCGCTCCGACCGGAACGCAATCTCTCGTACGCGCCGCTGTTCCAGGTGATGTTCGCGTTACAGAACGCGCCGATCAGGGCCGCGCAACTGCCGGGTCTGATGATGTCCATTCTCGAATACGAAACGAATAAAACGCAGGGGTTCGATCTCACTTTGATCCTCGTTGAATCCGAGAGAGGGCTGGTTGGATCCTTTGAGTATGACTCGGAGCTATTTGAAGCCGGCTCGATCAAACGCATGATCGATCACTTCGCGGCGCTTCTACGGAGCGTGACCGCCGATCCCGGACGCAAGCTCGCGCACATAGAATTTTTGAGTCAGGCTGAGCGCGACCAATTGTTATTTGACTGGAACCGGACAACGGCGGATTACCCCAGCGAAGCGGTCTTTCACACGCTGTTTGAAGACCATGTCGCGCTGAGGCCGGAGGCGACAGCTGTGGTTTGCATGGGAAACCGTCTGAGTTATCGCCAGTTGAACGAAAGGGCTAACTGTCTGGCGCGGGTTCTCGCTGAGCGGAATGTCGGTCCGGAGGTTGTGGTGGCTTTGCTGGCCGAGCGCGGCATAGATCTGCTGACGGCGATCATCGCCGTCTTCAAGGCCGGCGGCGCGTATTTGCCGCTGGACCCCGCTTCTCCCGTTCCGCGGCTCGCTCAGATGATAGAGCGGAGCCGGACGCCGCTCGCGCTGGTCGCCCCTGAATTCGATCAGATCATCGCCCGGGTCAATCAGAGCCTGCCAGACGGCGCCCGCCCGGATGTGGCGCCGATCGCTCTGGCGGCCTCTTCGGAGTGGCCGAGCGAAAACCCGCCGCTTCGCAGTTTCCCCGAAAACCTGGCCTATGTTATCTATACGTCCGGCTCGACGGGCGCGCCGAAAGGGGCCATGATCGGGCAACGCGGCATGATCAACCACCTTTACGCCAAAATCGCCGGATTGGCTCTGACTTCAACTGACATCATCGCTCAAACCGCTTCGCCATGTTTCGATATTTCGGTCTGGCAGTTTCTCTCGGCCTTGCTGGTCGGCGGGCGCGTGGAGATTTTTCCGGACGAGGTCGCGCATGACGGGGCGCGTCTGCTGGAGGCCGCGGAGGAGAGCGGGGTGACGATTCTTGAAAGCGTGCCTTCACTGCTGCGCGCGACACTCGACGGGCGTCAGCGCGAACGGTTGGACGCCATTCAGCTCCCATTATTGCGGTGGATGATCATGACTGGCGAAGCTCTGCCGCCGGATTTATGCCGTGACTGGTTCGCTCGCTATCCGCGCATCCCTTTGCTCAACGCATATGGTCCCACCGAATGCTCAGACGATGTCACACACCATATGATCTTTGAGCCGTTGGCGGAAAGTATGGCTCAGACGCCGATCGGCCTGCCCATTATCAACACACAGCTATACATCCTGGACGAAAATCTGGACGTGGCGCCCAGAGGGTGTCGTGGCGAACTATATGTCGGCGGAGATGGGGTCGGGCGCGGTTATCTGCATGACGGTGGCCGCACGGCGGAAGTTTTCATCCCGGACCACCTGAGCGGAAGTCCATCCGCGCGTCTGTATCGCACTGGAGATCTTGCGCGTTATCTGCCCGACGGGACGATTCAATACCTGGGACGCGTGGATCATCAGGTCAAGGTGCGAGGCTTCCGCATAGAATTGGGCGAGATCGAGGCGGTCCTCAATGAACATCCGCAAGTGCGGGATACGGTCGTGGTGGATCACGACGTAAACCCGGACGGCAAGAGTCTTGTGGCTTACGTGGTCCCCAATCTGGATCAGTTGTCGACGGGGCAGCCCGGCGAACCGGGCCAGGAAGCGCTCGAAGAGAGGCAGATTGAGAGCTGGCTGGCGATCTATAACGACGTCTATCGTGAACAGGCGTTCTACTCGCAGGACGAGTCGCTGAGTCTGCGTGTGTGGGTCAACAGCTACACCGGACAGCCTTTTCCTGAAGAGGAGATTTTTGAATCCGTCGAAGATTCGACGCGGCGCATTCTGTCGCTGAGTCCGTCGCGGGTGTTGGAGATAGGTTGCGGGACGGGGTTGATACTGTTTCGCGTGGCGCCGCATTGCGCTTCGTATTGGGGCTCGGACATTTCGCCGGCGGCCATTCATGTGTTGCGGGAGCGTCTGAAACGCAGCGAGCGGTCTTTGCCGGAGATAAAACTGCTCAACCGCGCGGCTGATGATTTTGCGGAGCTGCCGTTGGAAGCGTTCGACCTGGTGGTCATTAATGAAGTCGCGCAGTATCTGTCCGGCGACTACCTGCGGCGTGTGATTGAAGGCGCGGTCAGGGTCGTGCGGCCGGGCGGCGCGATCTTTATCGGCGGCGTGCGCAGTCTGCCGCTGCTTGAAACCTTTCATGCCTCCGTTCAACTGGCGCAGTCTTCGCCGTCTGAGACCGTCATGCGGTTTCGCCATCAGACGCAGCGGCGCATGAGTCAGGAGAAGGAGTGTCTATTCGACCCGGAATTCTTTCTCGCCCTGCAAAAGCATCTGCCGCAGATAAGCCATGTCAACTTCGAACTCAAAGGCGGGCGTCATCGCAACGAGTTCACGAAGTTTCGCTATGATGTTGTCCTGCATATCGGCGCATCGCCGCGAGTGGCGGCGGAGGTCATTTGGCGAGACTGGCGGAAAGACGGTCTGACGCTCTCCGACGCGCGCCAGACTCTGTAGGGCGCCGGTCCTGATTTGCTCTATATCACGAACGTCCCAAACGCCCGCCTGCTCGAAGACCTTGCGCTGGCGCGGCTGTTTGATCGTTTCGATGGGGCGGCGACGGTCGGCGCGCTGCAAGAAACCTTGCGAGAAGCTTTGGCAGGCGCGGAAGGAATCGACCCGGCGGATTTGTGGGACTGGCAAAGAGACTTGCCTTATGCGGCGAACATAAACTGGTCCGAACGCGACATCGGATGCTTCGATGTGATCTTCAGCCGGCGTGATCGCTTCCCGGCGCCATATAGTTTCGCGCCGGTCATGCGACGGCGCGAAGCGGCGCCAGGACCCTGGGGTCGCTATACCAACGATCCAATGCGGTGGATGCTGGTTGACCGGCTCGGCCCGCAACTGCGCGAGTATTTGCAGGAGCGAGTGCCCGATTACATGGTTCCCTCCAGTTTTATCTTTCTCCCGCAGATGCCGCTTACCGCCAACGGCAAGCTGGATCGCCGGGCGCTGCCCGCCCCTGATTTGAAATCTCTCGAGGACTCCGATACGGACCAGGCTCCGCGCTCGGCCACCGAGGAGATCATTGCGGACATTCTGGCGGAAGCGCTGGGGCGGCCCCGAATCGGACGCCGGGAAAACTTCTTCGCGCTCGGAGGACATTCTTTGCTCGCCACGCAGGCGCTTTCGCGGGTGCGCGCAGTATGGCGCGTGGAACTGCCTTTACGCGCCATCTTTGAATCTCCAACCGCGGAGTCGCTCGCCCGGCAGGTTGAATCCGCGCAACGCAGCGGACAGAACGCCGCACTGCGGACCACGATCCTGCCCGTGGATCGCGGCCATGCGTTGCCGCTCTCGTTCGCGCAGGAGCGCCTCTGGTTCCTGGACCAGTTGGAGCCGGGCAGTTCGCTCTACAACATCCCAGTGGCGTTGCGCCTGAATGGTCATTTGAACCTGTCCGCTCTGGAATCGGCCTTAAGCGAAGTCGCCCGCCGCCATGAAACGTTGCGGACGCGGTTTGTGGTGATCGATGAACAACTCCAACAGCAGATCATGCCGCCTGCCCCGGTCACCGTGGCCTTCCATGATTTGAGCGGGATGGCGGCGGAAGAGAGGGAAGGAGCCGCCCTGCGGATCATGGAGACGGAAGCCAGCGCCCCCTTTGATCTGAGCGCGGGCCGGCTCATGCGCGTTGCGGCGGCCCGTCTGGCGGAGGAAGAACACATCGTCCTCGTAACGATGAGCCATATCATCAGCGACGGATGGTCTATGGGCGTGTTCGTCAGCGAAGTGGCGGCGCTGTATACAGCGCATGTAGAAGAACGGCCGGCGCCGTTGAACGAGCTGGCGGCGCAGTATGCGGATTATGCCGTGTGGCAGCGAGCCTGGCTCGACGGCGAAGGGCTGGCGACTGAGGTCGCTTACTGGCGCAAGCAGTTAGACGGCGCACCGCCGCTTCTGGAACTGCCGACAGATAGACCGCGTCCTGCTGTGCAGACCTTCCGCGGCGCCCGTGAGGGGTTCGAAATCAACGCGGACGCGCGCGAAGGGCTGCGGCGTGTGAGCCGGCGCGAGGAAGCGACGCTCTTTATGGCGTTGCTGGCCGCTTTCAAAGTGCTGCTGTGGCGATATACGGGACAGGAAGATCTGGTAGTTGGAACGCCCGTAGCCGGACGCGCGAGCGCCGAACTGGAGGGATTGATCGGGTTCTTTGTCAACACGCTGGTGTTACGCGACAGGATACGCCCGGAGGAGAAATATACCGAGCTGGTCAAACGCGTGCGCGAGACGAGTTTGAGCGCGTATTCGCGCCAGGACGCGCCTTTTGAAAAGCTCGTCGAGGAGTTGAATCCGCCGCGCGATCTCAGTTATTCGCCGCTCTTTCAAGTAGTCTTCGGTCTCCAGAACGCGCCGATGCCGAGCGTCGATTTGCCAGGTCTGACATTGAGTCCGATCGATGTGGACGCCGACAGCTCCAAGTTCGACCTGACCCTCTTCATGATGGAGGCCGGGACGCGTTTATTCGGAACGGTGGAATACAATTCAGACCTGTTCGAACGATCGACGATCCTGCGCATGATCGGCCATTACCAACGCTTATTGGAAGCGATCGTATCGCGTCCGGCGACGCCGGCGATGGCGCTGCCGTTGTTGAGCGAAGCGGAACAGCGACAGTTGCTGGTCGAATGGAACGATACGGCCGCCGATTGCCCACGACACTTATGTCTGCACGAACTGTTTGAGGCGCAAGTCACGCGTTCGCCGGAGAACATCGCAGTGGTGTGCGACGGCGCGCAATTGAGTTACAGCGAGTTGAACACTCGTTCCAATCAACTGGCGCGCGTCCTCAAAGGGATTGGCGTGGGACCTGAGTCGCGCGTCGCGCTATTGGTCGAACGCTCCCTGGACGCTGTTATCGGTATATTGGCGATACTGAAAGCCGGCGGCGCTTATGTGCCGCTCGATCCGCAGTCCCCGCCGGAGCGGCTGGCTTTCATGATTGAGGACGCGGAGGCCGCAGTGACGCTGACGCAGTCACGCCTTTGGGAGGCGCCGCCGTCCACTTTGTCAAAGGTTGTGAGTCTGGACGGCTCCTGGGATCTCATCGCCGCTGAGGATCCGGCGGATCTTCCATGCGCGGCTACGCCGGAGAACATGGCGTACATGATCTACACTTCAGGCACGACCGGCAGACCCAAGGCCGTGATGGTGGAACATCGCAATCTCGTGAACACGATCGCCTGCAGCGCCGCCAGGTTCGACTTTAACGCGACGGATGTCATGCCGTGTCTCGCTTCGTTCGCTTTCGACATTTCGCTGTTCGAGTTGTTTACGCCGCTGATAGCCGGCGGAAAAGTCGTCATCTACCCGCAAAAGTCCATGCTGGAGACGCAGGAGTTCATTCAAAGCCTTCAGACGATGACGATGCTGCACGCGGTCCCGAGCCTTATGCGGCAAATCGTCGCCCTGCGTCAGATGGGCGGCCTGAGTTATGAACGTCTCCGCCGGGTCTTTGTCGGTGGTGATTGGGTCCCGCTGGATCTATTGGAACAGATGCGCGAAGTCTTTCCACTTGCGGATATACACGTGCTTTATGGTCCGACGGAGGGTGCCATCATCTGCACGAGCTATGACGTGCCGCGAGGGCGCAAGCTGGAGCGAAACCTTATCGGGCGTCCCCTTGGAAATGTGAGGCTGCGCGTGTCTGACCGGAGCGGTTATACAGTTCCGGTGGGCGTGGCGGGCGAAATCTGGCTCGGTGGAGACGGCGTGGCGCGCGGTTACCTGAAGCGTGAAGGCCTGACCGTCGAGAAGTTCGTCACGATCGATGGAGAACGCTATTACCGCACCGGAGACCTTGTAAGATACCTTGCCGACGGCAATATAGAGTTTATTGGACGCGTCGATGAGCAGGTGAAGGTCAGGGGATTTCGGATCGAACTGGGGGAGATCGAAACCCTTTTAGCGGATCACCCCGGCGTGCGTGAAGCCGTCGTGCTGGCGGTTGAGGACGAAACGCGCGAGAAACATCTGGAAGCTTATCTGGTCGCCGATACCGACCCCGCTCCGACCGGCGCCGAATTGCGCCGATTCCTGCAATCGAAGACGCCGGAATATATGGTCCCGTCGAAGTTCACCGTTCTGGATACGTTTCCTTTGAATCCAAACGGCAAAGTTAATCGCCGGGCGTTGCTGGAGCAAGGCGGGCGGAGTTTAGAGGCGGGTGTTGAATATGTCGCGCCCGGAACCGATTTGGAGAAGAAGATCGCCAATGTGTGGCAGGAGGCGCTCAAAGTAGAGAAAGTAGGTCTCAACGACAACTTCTTCGCTCTGGGCGGCCACTCACTGCTGCTGGCTCAGATGCTCAGGAAGCTGCAAATAGTATTGCAGCGGAAGCTGTCGGTGGTGGATTTGTTCAGATATCCAACCGTCGTCGCGCTCGCTGAATATCTGACTCGACAGGGTCGGGATGAGCCGTCCCTCGAAAGAGCGAGTGAAAGAGCCAGACGGCAAAAACAAGCTCTCACCCAGAACAAACGTCGCCTGACCAGAGAAGGTCAGGCTTCTTGAAATGTCCAACCATAAAGCCGAACTACAAACAATTTTGGGAAGATTGCTATGGTCAAGGATGAAGTTGATCTGTCGAACGGCGCCGGAACCTGTCAGGTATTATTAGGGTATGGAAGGCGTCGAATCCCGTTTCACTACGACCCTGAACAGTTCGAAATTCTGCTTCCGGCGGACGCTGGCCGCGATCCGTTGACAGATGCGCAACTGTCGGAACTGATCTCCGCGCCGATTGGCTCTCCGCCGTTGGAAGAGATCGTTGGGAGAAATGACCGCGTGGTGGTGGTGGTTCCGGATGCGACTCGCGCAGCCGGTGTGAACCGGGTTGCGTCGCAGTTGTTTTCTCGTCTCCTGGAACGCGGCGTGGCGGGCGATCGGATCTCGTTTCTGATCGGGGGCGGCATTCATCGTCCGCCGTTTCCCGAAGAAATAGAGCAGCTTTTGGGCGCGGAAATAGCCCGGCTGGCGCCGGTTCATGCGCACCTGGCTGATGATCCGGCGGAAAGCGTGACGCTTGGCGTAACAAGTCGTGGCACGCAGGTTAGTCTCAATCGCCGATTGGTGGAGACGGATCATGTGGTCGTGGTCGGGGGCATCACCTTTCATTATTTCGCCGGGTTTTCCGGCGGTCGCAAGGCCATCCTGCCGGGATGCGCCGCTGAGCCTTCAATCCAGCATAACCATAAACTCGCATTTGATGAACAGACGATGGATAAGCGCGCGGGCGTGGCTTCCGGGCTGCTGGAAGGAAATATAGTGCATGAAGACATGGTGGAAGCCGTGCGGACGCTCAATCCTTCCTTCCTGGTGAACACCGTATTAAACGGCGATAGCGAAGTAGTTTCGGCTTACGCTGGAGACTGGTATGAGGCGCATCTGCGCGGCTGCGCCGAGTATGCCGCAGCCCATACGGCGCGCATCAGCGCCAGGCGTTCACTGGTCATCGTCAGCGCGGGTGGATGGCCGCGCGACATGAATCTGATCCAGTCGCATAAGGCGATGGAACACGCCTCCGCCGCGCTGACCGAGGGAGGCGTGATGATCGTTTTAGCGGAATGCTCGCAAGGATTGGGCCGTGACGATTTTCTGGATTGGTTTGCGACCGGCGGAGCTCATGCGACCGCCCTGAAACTCATGGAAAATTACAAAGTCAATGGACAGACGGCCTGGGGGCTCAGACGCAAAGCGGAGCGCTTTCGCATCCTCCTGGTCTCAAATCTTGACGCCGGGATCGTTCGTCATATGGGGCTTGAACCTCATACGTCTTTGGAGTCGGCGCTGGCGGCGGCTCCCCTCCAAGCGGGTTATGTGGCGCCAAATGGTCTAACGACATTGCCTCGGCTTGAGACGCAAACATGATCAAAGAAAACATTTTGCAGTTGATTGGCGATACGCCGCTGATCCAATTGAATCGGATCATTGAAGGCGCGAGCTTTCGCCTCTTCGCCAAACTGGAGGGCTTCAACCTGGGTGGCAGCATCAAAGACCGCGCGGCCTTGAACCTCATCAACCGGGCGATGGAGAGCGGGCAGATCGATAGCGGCGCCACGATCATCGAATCCAGTTCGGGTAATCTTGGGGTAGGGCTGGCGCAGATTTGCTCCCACTATGGTCTGCGGTTTATTTGCGTGGTGGACGCCAAGACGACCAGGAACAACATAGATATTCTGCGCGCTTACGGGGCCGAGATAGACATTGTCACGGAACCGGACCCCGTCACCGGAGAATTGTTGCAGGCCCGCATAAGGCGCGTGCAGGCTCTGCTGCATGAAATCCCGAATAGCTATTGGCCCAACCAGTACGCCAATATAAACAATGCGCGCGCCCATTATGCGACGATGCGGGAGATTCTGCGTGATCTGGGCGGCCAGGTGGATTATCTATTCTGCGCGACGAGTTCATGCGGCACGCTCAGGGGGTGCGCGGAATACGCCCTGGAACATAGTCCGCAAACAAAGATCATGGCGGTGGATGCGGCGGGCAGCGCCATCTTCGGCGACCGGCCGCGAAAGCGCCTGATCCCTGGTCACGGTTCGGCCATTGTCCCGGAATTGTTCCGCGCCGAACTTGCGCGCCAATGTATACACGTTACGGACTGGGAGTGCGTGGTGGGCTGTCGCCAGCTTGTTCATTATGAGAGCCTCCTGTTAGGAGGCTCTTCGGGCGGCGTGATGATGGCCGTCCGCCGAGTCGCGCCGGAGATCCCGCCGGGCTCGACCTGTGTGATGATCTTTGCGGATCGCGGAGAACGATATTTGGATACGATCTACTCGAACGAATGGGTTCGCAGTCACTGGCAAACGACGCCGGAATTCGGCGTCACAAACGGATCGGAGCTTGCGCATGAGCGATCTTAATGAAAACGGCGGAGTGTTGATTTTGCGAGGCGAAGAGATCGTTTCGCTCCTGACCGGCAGAGAGTCGGAGTTGATGGAAAGAGCGCAAACGGCTTATGAAACGCACGCCAGACAGGCCAGTTCTCTGCCGCATTCCAGCTTTCTGACTTTTCCGGAGCAGCCGCGCAATCGCATCATCGCGCTGCCGGCCTATCTGGGCGCCGGGTTCGAAATCGCCGGCATGAAGTGGGTCTCTTCTTTTCCACAGAACCTGGAGTCCGGCATGGACCGCGCTTCCGCCGTGATGATACTCAACTCGGCCAGGACGGGCCGCCCCCAGGCGGTCCTCGAAGGGTCCATCATCAGCGCCAAACGGACCGCCGCCAGCGCTGTTCTGGCCGCTAAACATCTGGTCTCCCGCGAAGTAGACGGCGTCGGCATGATCGGCTGCGGGTTGATAAACTTCGAGATCGCGCGCTTTCTTCTGACTCAGTTTCCCTCGCTCAAAACTTTCCATCTTTACGACAGGTCGCCGGCCGACGCCGCAAGATTCGCCGAGAAATGTCGCGCTCTCTCCGGGCGCGTGGACGTTGTCCTCAGGGAAAACGCCGAGAGCGCGCTGGAGAGCAGCCCGTTGATCTCGTTCGCTACGACGGCGACCGAACCCTTTATTGACAGTCTAGACGCCTGCCGGCCCGGCGGCGTCATCCTGCATATTTCTCTGCGCGATTTAACGCCTCAGGTCATACTGAAATGTATAAACGTGGTGGATGATGCGGATCACGTTTGCCGCGCCAGGACCTCCGTGCACCTGGCCGAACAATTGGTCGGCCACCGCGACTTTATAAAATGCGCGCTGGCCGACATCACCAGCGGCGCGGCGCCTTGGCCGGAAAACCGTGAACAGATCACTGTCTTCAGCCCGTTTGGCCTGGGGGTGTTGGATTTAGCCGTCGGAAAGTATGTGTATGAATTGGCGCGGGACCGGAACATAGGAACCATGATCGAAAATTTCCTGCCGCCGCGCTGGAGCCGGCGAGTCTGAGACGAAGTCACCTGATGATGATCCGAAGCCCTCCATCGAAAAGCCCCGAGCAATCACCATAAGCCTGATCAATTAACGCAAGGAGACATCATGAACAGAGATGAAAGAGAGGACACAACCATCTACAAAGTGGTTGTCAACCACGAAGAGCAATACTCGATCTGGCCGGCCGACCGCGAGAATCCGCTCGGCTGGAATGATGTGGGAAAGAGCGGTCCGAAGGACGAATGCCTGGCCCATATCAAGGAAGTGTGGACTGACATGCGGCCGTTGAGCTTGCGGAAGAAGATGGCAGAGCAGGAAGCGGCTTCGAAGTCCTGAACGACGCCAAAGACGTTCAGATCGCCGGCCGGGCCGGCGATCTGAACAAGAGAGTCTATGCGCGAAACGATTCATTCGCCACGAGCGGAAGCCGGCGGCGCTGATTTAAATCCGCCGGATTCTCCGCAATCTTCCAGAACCCTTGTGGAACTGTTGAGCCGACGCGCTCGGCTCCAGCCGGATCGCGTCGCTTATCGTTTTCTGGACGACGGCGAAACGGTTGCGGCGGAACTGACTTATCGTCAACTCGATCATCGAGCCCGCATGATCGCGGCTTATCTGCAGTCGATTGTGAGTGGCGGGGAAAGCGTTCTGGCGCTCTACCAACCAGGGCTGGAATACATCGCCGCTTTTTTCGGTTGCCTGTACGCCGGAGTCGTAGCGGTTCCCGCTTATCCGCCGCGTCACAATCGCCGCGCGCTGCGCTTACAGACTCTTGCGCTTGACGCGCGCGCGAGCGTGGCGCTCACCGCGTCGAAGAATCGGGAAGCGGTTGAAAGCGCATTTGGCGGCGCGCATGACGGATCGATTCGTCAGGTGATAGATACAACGGAACTGCCGGAGTCATTAGCCTCTGAGTGGCGAGAGACCAGGATAAATGAGGGAACGACGGCTTTCATCCAATACACATCGGGTTCGACGGGCGATCCGCATGGCGTCGTGTTGACTCATTCCAACCTGTTGAGCAATTCCAGGCTTTTAAGCCACGCTTTTGAGTACGACGCGGATAGCCATTGCGTCAGCTGGCTTCCCATGTATCACGACATGGGACTGATCGGGAGCGTCCTCCAACCGCTCTACGGCGGTTATGGATGCTCGTTGATGGCGCCGGAGACTTTTCTGCAGAGTCCGATCCAATGGCTGAAGGCGATCTCGCGCATGCGGGCGAACATCAGCGGAGGTCCCAACTTCGCCTATGATCTGTGCGCGCTGAGGACCACGCCGGAGCAACGCGCAGGGCTTGATTTACGGTGTTGGGAGGTGGCTTTCAACGGCTCTGAGGCGGTGCGTCACAGCACGCTGGAACGTTTCAGCGAGACCTTCGCGCCATACGGGTTCAACTCGCGCGCCTTCTTCCCATGCTACGGTCTGGCCGAAGCGACGCTGATCGTCACCGGCGGCCCTAAAGGTCACGGCCCAGTCAGCCGGACAGTGGCGGCGCGCTCACTCAAGCGGTGTCAAATCATCCATACGGGGCAAGGGGCCGAACAAGGCGAGGACGCCGGGCAAACGCTCGTTGCGTCAGGGAGGGGGCTGCCAGGGCAGCGCGTCAGGATCGTCGATCCTGAAACAGGAATACCCTGCCCCTCTGGAAGAGTGGGTGAAATCTGGGTCTCGGGTCCGAGCGTCGCGCAGGGGTACTGGCAAAACGCTTCCGCGACCGAGCGGGTGTTTCGCGCTTTTCTGGCGGACACGGGCGAAGGCCCTTACCTGCGCACGGGCGATCTGGGCATTCTGATCGATGATCAGTTGTTTGTGACAGGAAGGCTGAAGGACCTTATTATCATTCGCGGTCTGAACTATTATCCACAGGATATCGAGCTGACCGTCGAGAGGAGCCACACAGCCTTCCCGCCTCATGCCAGCGCGGCTTTCTCTTCTGACGTCGATGGGGAAGAACGGTTGATAGTGGCGCAGGAGGTTCGGCGTTACCGCGATCTGGATTTCGCGCGATTGTTCGAGGATGTTCGCCGGGCCATCATTAAGGAACACGGCCTGGAGCCTTATGAAATCGTTTTTGTCCGCTATGGGAGCATTCCCAAAACTTCCAGCGGCAAGATTCAACGACACTCCTGCCGCGAAGATTACCTGGGTGGGACGCTCAGGACTGTAGCCACGTGGCGTGACGACGCCGGCCGGGCGGGAACAGTGGCGCCGCCATCCATCGATGCCGTGGGCGATGCCGTGGGCGATGCCGTGGGCGATGCCGTGGGCGATGCCGTGGGCGATGCCGTGGGCGATGCCGTGGGCGATGCCGTGGGAGTTCGCCCGCATGATCCGGAATCGATTGAAAGATGGCTGCGGGACACGCTATCCGCGTCTTTCGGACGCGATTTTCCCAGCCATAAAGCTAACGAACAGATCGACTGGGCTGGTCTGGATTCGCTCAAGGCCGTAGATCTGGTTCACAGGATAGAAAAAGGTCTTGGAGTTTCCCTGTCCCTGACAGAGATCATACGAGGCGCGACGCTCGGCGAACTGGCGCGCGAATGCTTCGCGCAGTTGACGACGATAACGCCAGGGAAATCGGATGAAGCGCGGCCGGAAAGCATACCCTCGAACGACGCCGAAGCGGATTCCCATCCTCTCTCGTATGGACAGCGCGCGTTCTGGTTCCTGAGTCAGGTTCCAGGCGACCTGACTCCGGACAACATCCATATTGCGGCGCGTTCGCGGCGCCCTCTGGATGTTCCCGCCCTGCGACGCTGTTTTCGAAAACTCGCCTTGCGCCATCCAGTATTGAGGACGACCTACAGAATAGAGCGCGGCTCTCCCGCGCAATACATGGCGCCAGCGGATTTTGAGATCCCGCTTCTGGAAGTGGAAGCCGAGAACTGGGAGGACGGCGCGTTGCGGCTGGAACTGAAGAAAGAAGCTCACCGCCGTTTCGACCTGGAACGCGGGCCGTTGTTTCGCGTTCGCATATTCCGTCTGGGACCGGAAGAACATTTGATCCTGCTGGTCATACATCACAGCATCGCCGATATGTGGTCGATGGCGATCATCGCTCGCGAGCTTGGTCTTCTTTACCGTGAGGAGACTGGCGGAGAATCCGCGACGCCCGCGGCGCCGGCATGGCGGTACACGGATTTTGTTCGCTGGCAGGAAGAGTTCGTCACGGGCGCGAGGGGCGAAGAGCAGTGGCGCTACTGGCGCCGGCGCCTTAACGGAGAATTACCCATGCTTAATCTGCCGGCGGATCGTCCGCGCCCGCTGGCGCAAGCCTTTTCCGGCGCCACGGAGCGGCTTGTCATCCCGCCTGACTTGACCGCCGCGCTTAAGGCGTTCAGCTCCATGAACGAAGCGAGCCTGTTTGTCACATTGCTGGCTGCTTTCCACGCGCTGCTGCATCGCCATACGTGGCAGGAAGACATAATCGTTGGGACGCCAGCAGCCGGTCGCGCCTCGGCGAAATGGGCCGATGTCGCCGGCTATTTTGTAAACATGCTTCCCATACGCGCCGGTTTCAGCTCAAACGTTTCCTTCAATGAGTTTCACAGGCAGATCCGGGAGACGGCGCTGGAGGCCATCGAACATCAGGATTATCCATTCAATCGCCTGGTTGAGCGTCTGAACCCCAGACGTGACCCGGGGCGCACGCCCGTCTTCCAGGCGATGTTTGTTTTTCAGAACGTCCAGCTTGAGGGCCAGAGTGAACTGGCTTCACTCGCCCTGGGCGCAGAGGGCGCGCGCGTGGATTTGGGCGGGCTCGATCTGGAGGGAGTGTTCGTTGAAAGATGCGCGACGCGTTTTGACATTTCACTGGCAATGGCCGATGCGGCGCAGGGACTGATCGGCGCGATTGAATACAACACGGATATTTTTGACAGGACAACCATCGAACGGTTGCGGGGCCATTGGCTTAACCTCCTTTCAGCCGTCACAGACTGTCCATCGCGACCTATCAACTCCATTCCGCTTCTCTCTCCCTCCGAGCTGCGCCAGATCCTCATTACCTGGAACCAGACCACCCAACCGCTTCCTCCCGTTGATCTCATTCATCAACAGTTCCTCCTCCAGGCCGCTCGTCAACCCGACGCCGTAGCGCTGATTTGCGGATCCAGGCGGATCAGCTACGGCGAACTGGCGCGGAGAGCCGCGCTGGTAGCCAGGCTTTTGCAGGCGCGCGGGTTGAAGGCTGAGGAGCGAGTGGGAGTGTTGATGAAGCGTGGAGAGTGGATGGTGGGGGCGGTGATTGGAGTATTGATGGCGGGAGGGGCGTATGTGGCGTTGGATCTTGAGTATCCAGCCGAGCGAGTGGAATACATGATGATGGACGCCGGAGTGAGAGTGTTATTGGTGGATGAGGGAGATGGATCAAAGAGGGGCAGGGTAGGAGGAGTCGAAGTAGTTGAGTTGGGAGGGGAAGAGGCGGGAGAAAGGGTGGAGTGGGAAGGCGAAGAGGCGCGCAGTGAACAGCTGGCGTATGTGATATATACATCGGGTTCGACCGGTCGCCCGAAAGGCGTGGCGATCGAGCACCGGAACGCGGTCGCTTTCCTTTCCTGGGCTCTCACTCAGTTCACGCCGCGGCAATTGGCTCGGACGCTCTTCTCAACCTCCCTCTGTTTTGACCTCTCCGTGTTTGAGATCTTCGCGCCGCTCAGTTGTGGCGCCACGATCGTCATGGCCGAGAACGCATTGCAGGCGCCACAACTGCCCGCCGCCGGTGAAGTGACGTTGATCAATACCGTGCCTTCGGCGATGGCGGAATTGATAAGGATGGGAGGCGCGCCCGCCAACGCGCAGACTGTCAACCTGGCCGGCGAGGCTTTGCCTGGAGCGCTGGTCGAGCGAATTTATCAGACGACCGCGGCGCGGCGGGTCTTCAATCTATACGGTCCCACTGAGTCCACGACATACTCAACATGCGAAGCGACGCCGCATGAACTGGCGGGAAATCCGAGCATCGGACGCCCGATAGCCAATACGCAGATTTACATTTTGAATGAGGCGTTACAGCCCGCGCCGGTTGGCGTTACAGGTGAACTCTACATCGGCGGCGCCGGACTTGCGCGCTGTTACCTGAATCAGCCATCGCTGACAGCCGAGAGATTTACGCCGAACCCTTTCAGCGGGCGCCGGGGCGCTCGCATGTACCGGACTGGCGATCTGGCGCGGTTTTTACCCGATGGTCGAATCGAATATCTGGGGCGAAGCGATCAGCAGGTTAAGATACGCGGCTTCCGAATAGAATTGGGCGAAATTGAAGCCGTGTTGTTGGCGCACCCATCTATCAGCGCCGCAGTAGTGGCGTCGCGGGAAGATCATGACGGGCGGCGGAATCTGGTCGCTTACTTAATCGATGCGGAGCCGGAGAGACCATCTGTCGCGCAGTTGCGGACCTATCTAAGAACCAAACTGCCGGAACACATGACGCCAAACTTCTATGTGTGGCTGCCGGAATTGCCGCTCACGCCCAACGGAAAGATCAATCGTCGAGCGCTGCCGGATCCGCAATGGTCGCGCGCTCAGTTGACGGAACATCATCTCGCGCCCAGGACTCCAATCGAAACAGCGTTGGCGGACATATGGCGGCAGGTGTTAAAGGCTGAGCGCGTGGGGGTCGAGGATGATTTCTTTGAACTTGGAGGTCATTCGCTGCTCGCCACGCAGATAGCTTCGAGGGTAAAAGAATCCTTGGCGGTTGAGCTTCCGCTGCGCGCCCTGTTTGAATCTCCAACTATCGCGCGTCTGGCTGAAATCGTCGAGCGCCTTCAAGGCTCCTGTGAGGAATCCCGTCTTGCGGAGATCAAGCCAGTGACCCGCGCCTCGCGGCGGGTACGCCTTCCCCAATAGCGCCGTCAATCAGGCGGTATACCTGGCGATCGCATTTGTTCCTCAATGGGCAAGGGGCAATGAAAGGCGCCGCCTATAACCTGTACGTAATGTCCAAATCGATATCTGTTCATATGTCGGATAACGCCGCTCTTGCCGTGATGGAAAACGAGGTGGAGGGATTCGTCTTTCCTTTATCTTTTGCCCAACAGCGCCTATGGTTTTTGCATCAACTTGCGCCGGAAAGTCCTCATTACAACCTTGCGGGCGCGTTTTACCTGACTGGGCCGCTGAACATAAAGGCCCTGGAAGACGGCTTCAACGAATTGACGCAGAGACACGAAACGCTGCGGACCGTTCTGGCTGTGGTGGACGGCGAGCCGTCACAGATCGTCATTCCGGAGGCGAAGATCTCGCTCAAACCGATCGATCCGAACTTCGATGGAGGCGTCGCCGATGAATCGGCGATCCGCCGATGGATGGCGCAGGAAGCGCGGCGGCCGTTCATCCTGTCTAGGCCGCCGTTGATGCGAGTCGCTCTGCTGGCTCTGGGACATGACGAACACGTGTTGCTGGTGACGCTGCACCACATCGTCGCCGACGCCTGGTCCTTGACCGTCTTGGCGCGCGAGTTGACGGCTTTGTACAAGGGGTTTGTTTCCTCCTCGCCGCCGCCGTCGCCGGACCTGCCGATTCAATATGCGGATTACGCGGTGTGGCAGAGGGAGTGGGTGGAGAGCGGCGCGGCGGCGGAGTCTTTGAACTTCTGGAAACAAAAATTGGTCGGAGATTTGCCGGTGTCGAGCCTGCTGACCGATAGTCCCAGGCCCGTTGCGCAGACCTTCAATGGCGCAAGACTTTATTTCTCGTTTGAGGAGGCTCTATCGCAGGGACTGAGAGACTTGAGCCGCCGCGCCGGCGCTACGCTCTTTATGACGACGCTTGCCGCCTTCCTGACGTTGCTGAGCCGCTACACAGGGCGCGAAGATTTGATCGTCGGGTCGCCGATCGCCAATCGCAATCGAAAAGATCTTGAGGCCCTGATCGGTTTTTTCGTCAACATGCTTCCACTGCGAGTGGATATGACGGGTAGTCCGACGTTCATGGAACTGCTGGATCGCGTAAAAAATGTGACGCTTGAAGCGTATGCGCATCAGGACCTGCCGTTTGAGAAACTCGTGGAAGAGTTGCGTCCGGCGCGCAGTATGGAGCAGACGCCGCTGTTTCAGGTCGTCTTCGACGCGCATGAGGCGATCGCGAAAGAGTTCTCTCTGCCGGGGATCGAAGCGCGCTGGGTGGATGTGGATAACGGGACGTCGAAATTCGATCTGGCGCTTTCGCTGGAGTCCGGGCCGGACTCGGTCAGCGGGTATTTCGAGTACAACGCGGGCATTTTCGATCACGCAACCATCGAACGATTGCGGCGTCACTGGCTCAACCTGCTCGTCAATATCACCTCCAGCCCCACGCTCTCTATCCATTCACTAAATTTCTTCTCTCCTTCTGAACTTCATCAGATACTTGTCTCCTGGAATCAAACCGCGCTTCCTCTCCAACTGACCAGCCCTGTCCATGATCTGTTTTTTCTCAGGGCCGCCGCTCAACCAGAGGCCATCGCGCTGGTGTGTGGAACGGAACAGATCAGCTATAGGGAGTTGAGCCATCGCGCGAGGCGTGTGGCGGGATTTCTGCGAGCCCGCGGGGTGAAGAGCGAGGAGAGAGTAGGTGTGTTGATGAGGCGAGGAGGATGGCTGGTGGGATCTGTGATTGGAGTGATGGCGGCGGGGGGGGCATATGTGGGGCTGGATGTCGAGTATCCGCGGGAGCGGGTGGAGTACATGGTCAGAGATGCGGGAATGAGGTTGTTATTAGTGGATGAGGGAGAGGACAAACGATTGGAAAATATGGTAGGCGTGGAGGTGGTAGGCGTCGGAGGAATGTTGGGAGAGGGAGAGCGACTTGAAGCCGATGAGCCAGGAATGGAAGTGGAATGGGATCGGTTGGCGTATGTGATATACACATCGGGTTCGACCGGTCGCCCGAAAGGCGTGGCCGTCCAACACGCGTCACTGGCCAACCTTGTGCAGTGGCATCAGCAAACTTATGAGATCGGTCCGTCAGATCGCGCCACGTTACTCGCCGGGTCCGGTTTTGACGCTTCCGTGTGGGAATTGTGGCCTTACATTACGGCTGGGGCCAGTCTTTACATTCCTGAAGAAGAAGAGATACGCGTCTCACCCGCGCGTCTGCGGAACTGGTTGATCACCAACCGAATCACGATAAGCTTTGCGCCGACGCCGCTGGCCGAGCGGCTTATCGCAGATCCCTGGCCAGTAGAGGGAGCATCCTTGCGCGCTTTACTGACAGGCGGGGATAGATTGGAACGTTATCCGGATCCGCGCATAAAGTTTCCCGTGCTCAACCATTACGGGCCTACAGAGACCACTGTTGTAGCGACCGCCGGACTGGCGTCTACAAAGAGCGCCGCGCATGGCCTGCCATTAATCGGGCGTCCAATCGCCAATACGCAGGTCTATGCGCTGGACCGGCGGTTGCGGCCGGTTCCCATCGGAGTCAGCGGGGAACTCTTCATCGGCGGAGATGGCGTTGCCCGAGGCTATCTGGATCAGCCGGCGCTCACCGCGGAGCGGTTCATTCCTGATCCTTTTTCCTCAACCCCCGGAGCGCGAC
The DNA here is from genome assembly GCA_036274535.1 of Blastocatellia bacterium. Classification (GTDB taxonomy): domain Bacteria; phylum Acidobacteriota; class Blastocatellia; order RBC074; family RBC074; genus JAJVID01. The sequence continues at coordinate 5,840 of DASUFM010001023.1, read as the reverse complement.
TCTACCGCACCGGCGACATAGTCCGATTTCTGCCTGACGGAGAACTTCAGTTCATCGGCCGAGCCGATGGCCAGATCAAACTGCGAGGACAGCGTATAGAGCTGGGAGAGATCGAGAGCGCGCTGAAGGAACATCCGGAGGCGAGAGAAGCGGTGGTGGTGGGAGTGAGAGGAGAGAATGGAGCGGTGGAGAGGCTGGTGGGGTATGTAGTGATGAGGGAGAGAGAAGAGAGAGAGGAAGTGAATTGGAAGGAGTATCTGAGAGAGAGGTTGCCGGAGGCGATGAGGCCGTGGGTGGTGAGGGAGGTGGAAGAGATACCGTTGACGGCGCATGGGAAGGTGTGGAGAGAGAAGGTGGAGGAGTGGGCGAGAGGAGAGGCGGCGGAAGGCTCCGGGTCGGTGGCGGCGAGCGGGAAGGACGAGAAGGAGATGGCGCAGGTGTGGGAAGAGGTGTTGGGAGTAAGAGGAATTGGAGTTCATGACAACTTCTTCGATCTGGGCGGAGACTCGATCCTGAGCATTCAGATCGTGGCAAAAGCGAATCAACGCGGTATGAGGCTCAAGCCGCGAGATCTTTTCCAGCGTCAGACCATCGCCGAACTGGCCAAAGTCGCGCGGACCGGAGCGGTCGTGGACGCCGAACAGGGGATCGTCACTGGCCTGGTTCCTTTGACTCCAATTCAATGCTGGTTCTTTGAGCTGGATCTTCCACAACCGCAGCATTGGAATCAGGCCGTCATGCTGGAAGTCAGAAGAAGACTTGATCCTGACCTGCTGCGCGGGGTGACAGTCGCCCTGAACCGGCATCACGATGCGTTGCGGCTGCGTTTTACCGATCATGAAGGCGTATGGCGGCAAACGAATGAGGCGTGTGGCGAGGAGGAGGCCGCTTTCTCCTTTGAGGACCTGTCGGGGCTGCTTATGGCTGAGCGATGTGGCGAGCTTGAGAGACGCGCCGCGCGGATGCAGGCCAGCCTCAATTTGGCGCGGGGGCCGTTGTGGCGCATCGCGCTGTTTGATTGCGGCCCCGAGAGTCCGCAAAGGCTTCTGCTGGTCATGCATCATTTGATCTTCGATGGCGTGTCATGGCGCATCCTGTTGGAAGATTTGCAGAAGGGCTATGAGCGACTTGAGCGTGGATGGGAGATATCGTTCGGGCGGAAAACGACCTCATTCAAGCGTTGGGCCGAGGAGTTGCGCTGTTATGCGCAATCGCCGGAGATTGAAGCGGAATTGCCCTATTGGGAAAACACGCTGAGTCACAGAGGCCGAGCGATGATGGCGGACTTTCCCACCAGCGACAACAGTGAGCAGTGGACGCAAAGCGCGCAACTCTGTCTGTCGAAAGAAGAGACATACGATCTTTTACATAAAGTGACATCAGCTTCCGGCTCGCAGATCCAGGATCTATTGCTGACTGCATTGGCGCAGTCCTGGGGACAAGACCCCAGATCTGCCCGGGTTGAAGGCCTATTGCTCGCTGTCGAGGGGCACGGACGCGAGCACATCTCTGAAGCGATAGACATCTCACGCACCGTCGGCTGGTTCACCGCCGTTTATCCGGTGTGGTTAGAGACCAGGCTGCAACCTCTGGAGAAGGCTTTATGCAGTGTGCAAAAGACTCTGCGACAGATTCCGCGCCAAGGCATGGGGTTCGGCCTGCTAAGATACCTGCGGGCAGGAAGCGAGAATCAAGCCCGGCTGCGAAAACATTCCTTGCCCGAAATAAGTTTTAACTACCTGGGTCAGTTCGATCAAATGCTTGCTGATGGATGGTTCGCTTTGGCGCCGGAGCCCGTGGGACCTATGCATAGCCCGCACGGCCGCCGTCCCTATACTCTTGAGATAGGAGCGGGCGTGTCTGGCAACGCGATGCAACTTGTCTTTCGGTATAGTGAAAGAGTTTACCGACGTGAATCTATTGAGCTTCTGGGAAACCTATGGGCGGCGGAACTACGCAGAATGATCATTCATTATTGCGCGAATGGCCAACCGAACGCGGCGCTTGCTGATCTGACCGATGAACAGTTAACCACGGAGGACCTGGCCAGAATCTTTGCTCAAATAGACGGGGGATGAGCCCAAATCAGCCGGTTTCCGGGAGTCCAACATCAGATTACGACATTGAAAAATGGCGCTGACTTTGTCCATTTTGTGGCGCCGCCCGCTGGCGCCAGCGCCACAAAATGGACAAAGTCGAGCTGATGACCGGTCGCAAAAAATCATCGGCCTTGATTTCCTCGCCAAGCTTTCGAACCGAGTCTGCGATGAGCAGCGTGAAGCGCGGGATTCTCGAAATAGCATGTTCAAAATTGAAGTTTAAGAGCTAACTGGGTCGAGCGCGGCCCGCCAATCTGATAGAGAGGGCTTAGACCGCCATTCGCGCCACCGGACCCCAGACTATTCGCGAGCATTTGCGTTGAGCTACCGAACAAAGGGCTAGTCAGGACATTGGTCGGACTCCCAAAATTTGGGTGGTTGAAGATGTTGAAGAACTCGGCTCGGAAACAAATACCCAACTTCTCGGTGACGCGAAATCGCCGCTGCAGCGCAACATCCGCTTGCGATGCTCCGAACCCTCGTAGTGCGTTGCGCCCGAGATAACCTTGCTGTCCAACTGGCGCGGCGGAAAAAGCCGCACGATTGAAAATTTTGCCACCAGGATATTGCGCGCCGTAGAGCTCAAGAGGCGCTCCCGGATTGAGGTTTGGGCGGTAAGAGAGGGTCACGCCCGCGGCAGAGGTAATTGCGCCGACGATGTTAACTGGCGGGGCCGATCTGGCCAGAACGAAAACGTCCAGCGACCAACCGCTCAACGCTGCATGTATAAGCTGGTACGATCCTGGAGAGGGCAGGCCGTATGTCACACCGGCGGTTAAGGAATGCCGGATGTCAAAGTCGGAATTCCCGCGGTCTACGTTCGGGTTAGCAATCGTGCCGGGCGTGCTGCGATTGGTGCCTGCATCCGTCGAGGCAATATCAATAGAGTGGGAGAAGGTATACGATGCCAACCCTTGCAGCCCTCGGGACAATCGTCGCTGAAACTTGAGTTGTACAGCGTGATAGTCCGATGTCGCCGAGTTGTCAGTTAGTGTGATGGACTGAAAATTCGGATTCACGTTAAATAACCTGGTTGCCCGAAGCAAGTCACGCCCAACGGCGCCGATGTATGTTAGCGATAAACTTTGGCTGCTCCCGATAGACTGCTCCAGCGAGATATTCCACTGGAAGCTCCGCGGAAGCTTCAAATGCGGATCGGCTACAAGAATGCTGGAAACAGGCGTATTGGCGCTAAGGGCCGGAGGAGCCGCATCCTGAGGGCTTAACGGAAATGGCGCCGAGGCAAAGTTCTTGCTGATACTGTAGGGAAAGAAGCTGGAAACTCCTCCCAACGATCCTTGCCCAAGATCGTAAAACACCCCGAAGCCTGCGCGCAGAGCAGCGCCCCAATTTCGCATTCCACCGAGTTGATAAGCCAGTCCAATTCTCGGCGCCACATTTCCATAGGTTGTTTCATACAGCGGCGCGCCGCGAGGCGCCAGGGTCATTGTTGCCGGATTACTCAGGCCCACTACCGTGAACGGATCATTCGCCGCATTCTTGCCCTTCAGCGGCGGATTGACGTCCCATCTCAAGCCATAAGTCACCGTCAAGCGGGGTGTAATCTTCCAGGTGTCCTGGCCATACAGCGAGAAATTTTGTGATAGAAGCGCATTGGCTTGAAATGCTGTCGATTGGGCGAACGAGGCTGTTCCCGAAACGGCGCCCGTCACTCCAGAGAAAAGTACAAATTGCTGATATGAGTACGGACTACTGAAAGGGGCGAGCCAGCGATAGTCCACGCCAAACTTCAATTGGTGGCCGGCTTTGTTCACCGAGAGATCATCTACAAGATTGACCTGGCGCTGCTCATTCGTCCCCGATTTGCCCTGACCGTACTGCCCAACGCCTGAGATGGCAAATAAGAAAATGCCATTAGCGGATGAGTATCCGGCGGGAAACAAGATGGAATCGGGAAGCGGTACTGCGCCGCCGAAATTATCCATAGCGTATTTAATGCTAACTCTGTGGTTGCTGTAGTTCAAACGCGCTTGGTTGCTGATTCCCGGCCTGATCAGTTGGGTGAGGCCGGCTGTTCCAGTTTGTACGGAGGATGACATCGAATTTGTCGTGCTGAGCACCCTGCCTGAAGAGAACAATGGACCTCGCTGGTCCAGATTAGATGGTGAGTAGTTATACCTGCCAAACAAGCTGAGTTTAGAATTTACAACGTGATCCACGCGGATGCTGTAGGCGTCAAGCGTAGAAGGGTTCGAATAGCTGGCGCTGAATTGCGCCAAACCTGACCCTAGCGAAGTCCCGTTTGCAATCGGATAGGCGTTCAAGTAGGGGCGCATCGCAGGTGGGGCCTGCTGTCGCGACGCAGCGTCTGGGACGGCGGTTTGCTGGGTCGACGGCTGGCGCAACCGCAACCCTTCATAGGAGGAGAAGAAGAAAGTCCTGTCTTTGAAGACTGGGCCGCCGAATACACCGCCGAAGTCATTTTGCCGCTCCGCAGGTTTTGATAGACCGTTGAAATTCACAAACCAGTCCTTGGCGTCGAGCGCGTTATTCCTGAAATAATCAAACAAGGCGCCATGAAAAGCATTCGTTCCAGACCTCGTCACTATTGAGACCTGGGCGCCAGGAGCGCGTCCAAACTCTGGAGCAAACGAAGACGTCTGGATGCGAAATTCCTGCATGGCGTCCACCGACACGAGGCTGTTTGTCCCACCAGAAGCGCTAAGCGCAGGCAACGCTCCGCTGGCAGTCTGCCCAAGTGTAACGTAGCCAGTCACGCCGAAATTGGCGCTGACTCCATCTACGGTGAAATAGTTGGCATCCGCGCGTTGGCCATTCACGCTGAATTGTCCTTGCTCGTCGAAAACCGTGGGGGTCAATACCACACCTGGCGTTAGCGTGATCAAGGTCTGGAAACTCCTCCCATTGAGAGGAAGATTGTCGACGATGGCGCGGTCAATCACCGTGCTGACCGCCGCCGGCTCGGTGTTCCCGAGAGGCGCGCCGCCTTCCACCGTGACTATCTCGGATATGGAACCAAGCGCCATCTCGAAGTCAATTTTGAGGGCATCCTGGACGTGAAGGATCACATCCGGCTTGATCAACTTTTTGAATCCGGGTTTTTCAATTTCGATGCGATAGAGGCTCGGCGCCAGATTCGTCAGGTGGTATTCGCCCGAGCCGTTGGTCGTGGTTTCGTAACGAACATTTGTGTCGGCGCTGATGGCGGCGATTTTGGCCCCGCTGATGATTGCTTTCGCGGGGTCGGTTATGCGACCCGTGAGCGATGCCCTGGTTGATTGCGCGCAAAGAACAGATGCGAACGAAGCGCACAGGAGGAGAGCGAATGCGACTCGGCTCATAAATTGACCTCGGGTGATATGGAAAGCGCGAAGTTATTCCCGCGCTCGGCGTTGCGTCAATCCCCCAAAAGGGTGACGTGTCAATCCTCCAAAAGGGTGACGCGTCAATGCCCGGATAATGGGATTTTCTTGGTCCAGTCGCAAGATCATACTGCCATGCAATCATGAGATTATGATGCGGTAAGATTTGCGCCAAATGGATATAGCGCGCCCACGAGGACAACACTTTATCACGCCCGGCATTGCGCTGGCTTGCATTTTGCTGGCGTGTTGCCCCTGCGCGTTCGCGCTTGATCCGGCGCTGGAAGTCAATCAGTACGCGCATACCTCGTGGAGGATCCGCGACGGCTTTCCCAAGGGCCAAATCATTTCTATTGCTCAAACTCCCGACGGCTACCTTTGGCTGGGTACGGAGTTC